>NZ_JBEUMH010000021.1:0-32637 GCF_041080745.1 Stenotrophomonas sp. JAG2
CCCACGCCGGGCTCTCGGCACCTAAAGTGCCAGATCGGCAAGAGATAAGAGCCACACCATGTGTGCCTCAAGCGATGCACGCGCGCCCGGGTCGCAGGTAGTGCCGGCCGCTGGCCGGCTCCTCCGGTTGCCCGGGAAGGACCGCCTGGTTGCCCGCCCGGGAAGGACCGCCTGGTTGCCGGCCAGCGGCCGGCACTACCACACGGTTTCAGCGCACTACCGCACGGTCTCAGCGCACCACCAAACGTCTCAACGCAGCAGCGCCACCGCTGCACAGGCGACCACGATCGCCAGCGACGGCCACTGCATCGGCAGGTAGAAGAAATGATGGCGGGCAGGCTCGCCCTCCGCGCGTGGGCCGCGGTTGAGCACCAGGCCCACCACGACATTGATCGCTGCGCCGATGCCGAAACCGATCAACAGCTGCGCTAGCGAGGTATTGCCTTTGGCAACAGCAGGATCGGGCCACAGCCACATCAACAGCAGCAGGGTGACGATGGGGGTGAGCAGGGTCAGGAATCCTGCGCCTCGACAAATAACCATGGGGTGACCTGTAGAACGGGACCGCACATTCTGCACTACCCCACGTGCCGACCAACGGTCGGCACCTACCCGGCGGGCGGCCCCGACGCTACGGCCTCCGCCGGCGGGCCACGACCGTGGGTCGTGGCCGCGCTGCCTCAGCGCAATCCGGTTTCGTTGCGCGCGATCACCAACCGCTGGATTTCCGAGGTGCCCTCGTAGATCTCGGTGATCTTGGCATCACGGAAGTAACGCTCCAGCGGCATTTCCTTGGAATAGCCCATGCCGCCGTGGATCTGCACGGCCTGGTGGGTGATCCACATCGCCGCTTCCGATGCGGTCAGCTTGGCGATCGCCGCTTCATTGCTGAAGCGCTTGCCCTGGCCCTTCACCCATGCCGCGCGCAGCGTCAGCAGCAGGGCTGCGTCCAGCTTGCACTTCATGTCGGCGATCTTGGCCTGGGTCATCTGGAAGGTACCGATCGCGGCGCCGAATGCCTTGCGGTCCTTCACGTATTCGATCGTGGCTTCGTACGCGGCCCGCGCGATGCCGATCGCCTGCGAAGCGATACCGATCCGGCCGGCATCGAGCACGCCCATGGCGATCTTGAAGCCCTCGCCTTCCTTCCCGACCACGTCATCGGCAGCGGCCACGTAATCCTGGAACTCGATCTCGCAGGTCGCCGAAGCACGGATACCCAGCTTCGGCTCGGTCTTGCCGCGGTGGAAGCCGGGCTTGTCGGTGTCGATCATGAACGCGCTGATGCCACGTGCGCCCTGGTCCGGATCTGTCATCGCAAACAGCACGATGTACTTGGCGACCGGGCCGGAGGTGATCCAGCTCTTCTTGCCGTTGATGACGTAGGTGCCGTCGGCCTGCTTGACCGCGCGGCAGCGCATCGCCGTCGCATCCGAGCCGGACTGCGGCTCGGTCAGCGCGAACGCGCCGATGGCTTCGCCCTCGGCGATGGCGCGCACGTATTTCTGCTTCTGCGCTTCGCTGCCATGGGTCAGGATGCCGTTGCAGAACAACGAGTTGTTGACCGACATGATCGTCGAATGCGCGGCGTCTCCGGCGGCGACCTCCACCATCGCCAGGACGTAGGCGATCGGGTCCATGCCCGCACCACCGTAGGCTTCGGGCACTTCGATGCCCATCAGACCGTTCTCGCCCAGCAGGCGGATGTTCTCCAGCGGGAACTCGCCGGTGCGGTCATGGTGTTCGGCGCTCGGCGCGATCTTTTCCTGCGCGATACGGCGCGCAACGTCCTGCAGCATCAACTGCTCTTCGGTAAAGCTGAAATCCACAACACCCTCCCGGGGACATTAGTGATATGGCCGCGCAGAGCGCGGCCAGGTCGGGCGATTGTACCGGGGGGCGGGGAGGCACGCCTGACTTGACCGGACAGCCGCCAAAGGACGAAAATATCTCTATATCGCGATAGGTAGATATTTATGGATCTCGAGGACTGGTCCGTCCGGCTGAAAGTGTTCGCCGACGCCACCCGGGTGCGCCTGCTGGCGCTGCTGGAACAGGAAGAACTCACCGTGGCCGAGCTGTCGGCCATCACCACGCTGGCCCAGCCGCGGGTGTCCACCCATCTGGCCCGGCTCAAGGAAGCCGGCCTGGTCCGCGACCGTCGCTCCGGCGTCTCGGCGTATTACCGCTTCGATGACGCCGCGCTGGACCCGGCGCAGCGCGCATTGTGGCATGCCCTGAGCACCGGCAGCGACGACCCGCTGCTGCGCCAGGACGCTGAACGCGTTGCCGCGGTGATGGCCAGCCGTGCCGCCGACCAGAACTGGGCCGACAGCGTCGCCGGCGACATGGAACGCCACTACTCCCCCGGCCGCACCTGGGAAGCGCTGGCCCGCACTGCGCTGCCGCTGCTGGAAACCGGCGACGTGCTCGACATCGCCTCCGGTGACGGCGTGCTGGCCGAGCTGGTGGCGCCGCACGCCAAGCGCTACATCTGCATCGACACCAGCGCGCGCGTGGTCGCCGCGGCCAGCGAGCGCCTGCGCCGGCTGGCCAACGTGGAAGTGCGCGAAGGCGACATGCATGCCCTGCCCTTCCCCGACCAGAGCTTCGACCTGGTGGTGCTGATGCATGCGCTGACCTACGCGGCCAAACCGGCCCAGGCCGTGGCCGAAGGCGCGCGCGTGCTGCGCCCGGGCGGCCGACTGCTGCTGTGTAGCCTGGCCCGGCACGAGCATCGCGCGGCCGTGGATGCCTATGGCCACGTCAACCTCGGTTTCAGCGACAAGGAACTGCGCAAGTTCGTGGAGAAGGCCGGCCTGGTCGTCTCCAGCCTGGAAACCGTGACCCGCGAGAAGCGCCCGCCACATTTCGAAGTCATCTCGCTGATCGCCAGCAAACCCTGAGGTCTGCCCATGTCATCCCTGCCCTGGCTCCACCCCGACCGCGTGCACGCGCTGGAAACGGCGCTGGCCCAGCGCATCCTGATCATCGATGGGGCCATGGGCACGATGATCCAGCGGCACGGACTGGAGGAAGAGGATTACCGCGGCGAGCGCTTCGCCGGCGGTTACGACCACCAGCACGGGCCCGGCTGCGACCATGCCGCGCCGGGCGACGCGCCGCAGGGGCATGACCTCAAGGGCAACAACGACCTGCTGCTGTTGACCCGGCCGGAGGTGATCGGCGGCATCCACACCGCGTACCTGGAAGCCGGTGCCGATCTGGTCGAGACCAATACGTTTAACGCGACCTCGGTCAGCCAGGCCGACTATCACCTTGAACACCTGGTCTACGAGCTCAACAAAGCCGGCGCCGCGGTGGCGCGCGCCTGCTGCGATGCGGTTGCGGCGACCACGCCGGGCAAGCAGCGCTTCGTGATCGGCGTGCTCGGCCCGACCAGCCGCACCGCGTCGATCAGCCCGGACGTGAACGATCCCGGCTTCCGCAACACCAGCTTCGATGCCCTGCGCGAGACCTACCGCGAAGCCATCGACGGCCTGATCGACGGCGGCGCCGACACCCTGATGGTGGAAACCATCTTCGATACGCTCAACGCGAAGGCCGCGCTGTTCGCCATCGAAGAGGTGTTCGATGCGCGCGGTGGGCGCCTGCCGGTGATGATCTCCGGCACGATCACCGATGCCTCCGGGCGCACCCTGTCCGGGCAGACGGCCGAAGCGTTCTACGCCTCGGTCGCGCACGGCCGGCCGCTGTCGATCGGTCTGAACTGCGCGCTCGGTGCCAGCGACATGCGGCCGCACGTGGAGACCTTGTCCACCGTGGCCGAGTGCCTGGTCAGCGCGCACCCGAACGCGGGCCTGCCCAACGCCTTCGGCGAGTACGACGAAACCCCGGAAGAAATGGCCACCACGCTGCGCGAATTCGCCAGTGCCGGCCTGCTCAACCTGGTGGGCGGCTGCTGCGGCACCACCCCGGCGCACATCCGCGCGATCGCCGAGGCGGTCGCCGATCTGCCGCCCCGCCGCCTGCCGGCACCCCCGCTGGAAGACGCGGCATGACCGCGTCCGCACCACGCTCCCGTTGTCGTTGACCCTCCTCCGCCAGCCCGTGCCAGCCTGCCCATGACGTCTTCCCGCCACACCCGCCTGTCCGGTCTCGAGCCGCTGGTCATCACGCCGGACCTGCTGTTCGTCAACATCGGTGAGCGCACCAACGTCACCGGCAGCGCGCAGTTCCGCAAGCTGGTGAAGGAAGAGCACTACGAAGAGGCGGTGGAAGTGGCGCGCCAGCAGGTCGCCAACGGTGCGCAGATCCTCGACGTCAACATGGACGAGGGCCTGATCGATTCCGAAAAGGCGATGACGCGCTACCTCAACCTGATCATGTCCGAGCCGGACATCGCGCGCATTCCGGTGATGGTCGACTCCTCCAAGTGGAGCGTGATCGAGGCCGGGCTGAAATGCCTGCAGGGCAAGAGCGTGGTCAATTCGATTTCGCTCAAGGAAGGCGAAGCGCAGTTCATCGAACAGGCGCGCAAGGTGCTGCGCTACGGCGCCGCTGCGGTAGTGATGGCCTTCGACGAGGATGGCCAGGCCGATACCTGCGCGCGCAAGGTGGAGATCTGCACCCGCGCCTACCGGATCCTGACCGAACAGGTCGGCTTCCCGCCGCAGGACATCATCTTCGACCCGAACATCTTCGCCGTCGCCACGGGCATCGAGGAGCACGACAACTACGCGGTCGACTTCATCGAAGCCACCCGCATCATCAAGCGCACCCTGCCGCACTGCCATGTCTCCGGCGGTGTCTCCAACGTGTCGTTCTCGTTCCGCGGCAATGAAACCGTGCGCCAGGCGATCCACTCGGTGTTCCTGTTCCATGCCATCGGCGCGGGCATGGACATGGGCATCGTCAACGCCGGTGCGATGCCGATCTACGACGATCTGGACGCCGAGCTGCGCGAGCGCGTGGAGGACGTGATCCTCAACCGCCGCAGCGACGGTACAGAGCGCCTGCTGGAGATCGCCGAGCGCTACAAGGGCAAGAAGGGCGAAGTGCGCGGCGAAGACCTCGCCTGGCGCGAGAAGCCGGTCAATGATCGCCTCGCGCATGCGCTGGTGCACGGCATGGACGCGTGGGTCGAGCAGGACACCGAAGAAGCGCGTGCGCGCTCGACGCGTCCGCTGGATGTCATCGAAGGGCCGCTGATGGACGGCATGAACATCGTCGGCGACCTGTTCGGCGCGGGCAAGATGTTCCTGCCGCAGGTGGTCAAATCCGCGCGCGTGATGAAGAAGGCGGTGGCCTACCTGCTGCCCTACATCGAGGCCGAGAAGGCACGCAGCGGGGACACCGCCAAGAGCAACGGCAAGATCATCATGGCCACGGTCAAGGGCGACGTGCACGACATCGGCAAGAACATCGTCGGCGTGGTCCTGGCCTGCAACAACTTCGATGTGATCGACCTGGGCGTGATGGTGCCTGCGCAGAAGATCCTGGATGCCGCGCGCGCCGAGAACGCCGACATCATCGGCCTGTCCGGCCTGATCACACCGTCGCTGGAAGAGATGAGCCACGTCGCCCGCGAGATGGAGCGGCAGGGCTTCACGATGCCGTTGATGATCGGCGGCGCGACCACCTCGCGCGCGCACACCGCGCTGAAGATCGACCCGCACTACAAGGCGCCCACGGTATGGGTGAAGGATGCCTCGCGCGCGGTCGGCGTGGCACAGTCGTTGATCTCGCGCGAACTGCGCGATGCCTTCGTGGCCGCCAACGAGGCCGACTACGCCGACATCCGCCAGCGTCACCGCAACCGTGGCGACGCCAAGCGGCTGGTGACCCTCGCCAAGGCGCGCGCCCAGCGGTTCGTGGGCGACTGGGCCACCTACACACCGCCGGTGCCGCGCAAGCCGGGCCTGCATGTGCTCGACGATTACCCGCTGGCCGACCTGGTCGAGGTGATCGACTGGACGCCGTTCTTCCAGGCCTGGGAACTGGCGGGCAAGTACCCGGCGATCCTCACCGATGAGATCGTCGGGCCCCAGGCGACCGACCTGTACAAGGACGCCCGCGCGATGCTCAGCCGGATCGTCGCGGAGAAGTGGCTGACCGCCAAGGCCGTGTTCGGCCTGTGGCCGGCCAACAGCGTCGGCGATGACGTGCACCTGCGCACCGACAACGGCCCGGCCGTGCTGCACTTCCTGCGCCAGCAGGTCGACAAGCCGGTCGAACGCCCGGATTTCTGCCTCGCCGATTTCATCGCGCCGGCCGACAGCGGCAGGCAGGACTGGATAGGCGCGTTCGCGGTGACCGCCGGCATCGGCATCGACCCGCACGTGGCCCGCTTCGAGGCCGACCACGACGATTACAACGCGATCCTGCTCAAGGCGCTGGCCGACCGCCTGGCCGAAGCGCTGGCCGAGCGCCTGCACCAGCATGTACGCATGGATTACTGGGGCTATCAGCCGGACGAGCAGTTGGACAACGAATCGCTGATCGCCGAAAAGTACGCCGGTATCCGCCCTGCCCCCGGCTACCCGGCCTGTCCGGAGCACAGCGAGAAAGCCACGCTGTTCCGCTTGCTGGATGCCGAGCGCAACGCGGACATGCAGTTGACCGAGAGCTTCGCGATGCTGCCCACCGCGGCGGTGTCGGGCTATTACTTCAGCCATCCGCAGAGCCAGTATTTCGTGGTCGGCCGGGTCACCCGTGAACAGGTGGTCGACTATGCCAAGCGCAAGGGCGTGGACCGTGTGCAGGCCGAGCGCTGGCTGGCCTCGAACCTGGATTACGATCCGGAATGAGCGTGCCACCCGACCAACGGTCGGGTGCTACCGACGTGATGGATTGCCGGTGTCGTTCGTTTGCCCGACCCACGGTCGGGTGCTGACGGCATAATGCCCGGGTAGGCACCCGCTGTTGGTGGGTGCGCGCCCTTCGAGACCCCGCATGACCGCCCTCCCCCGCGACGCCGTTCCGGCCGTCCGCCTGTCCTCGTTCTACCTCTTCTACTACGCCGCCCTCGGCGCGTTCACCCCGTACTGGTCGTTGTTCCTGACCTCGCGTGGGATGAGCGTCACTGCGATCAGCGTGATGATGGGCCTCTGGTACGCCACCCGCATCGTCGCGCCCACCACCTGGACCTCCCTCGCCGCCGCCTCGCCGCGCCCGATCTTCTGGCTGCGGCTGGGCTGCGTGCTGACCCTGCTGACGTTCTGCGCCTTCCTGCTGCCGTTGCCGCAACCGTGGCTGTATCCGGCGATGATCACGTTCTGCTTCTTCTACAACGCGGTGATGCCGCAGTTTGAATCGATCACGCTGACCCACCTGGGCAGTGACAGCCACCGTTACGGGCTGATCCGGGTGTGGGGCTCGCTGGGCTTCATCGCCGTGGTGATGCTGTTCGGCTGGATCATCGAAGGCGACGGTGGTGCCGGCAACGCGCACCTGCTGCCCTGGCTGATGCTGCCGCTGTTCGGCCTGCTCACCGCCTCGGGCTTCGCCAACCGCTATGCGCGCAACCTGCAGCGCAGCGACGGCGACGCCAGCGGCTTCTGGCAGATCGTGCGCAAGCCGCAGGTGCTGGCGTTCTTCCTCGCGGCGTTCATGGAGCAGCTGTCGTTCGGCCCCTACTACACCTTTTTCTCGGTCTACATGGATCACCACGGCTACGCGACCTCCACGCTGGGCGTGTTGTGGACGATCGGGGTGGTCTTCGAAGTGGGCGTGTTCTTCACCATCGGCCGCTTCTTCCGCCGTTATGACGCGAGCTGGATGCTGCTGATCGCACTGCTCAGTTCCACCGTGCGCTGGGCGGTCACCGCGCTGTTCCCGGAGAACCTGCCGGTGATGCTGATCGCCCAGACCGCGCACGCACTGGGCTTCGCGGCCTTCTTCGCCGCCGCGATGCAGATGCTGGCGACCTACTTCCCCGGCCGGCTCAACGGCCATGGCCAGGGCCTGCTGTACGGGTTCTCGTCCGGCGTGGGCGGCGTGCTCGGCGCGTTGATTGCCGGTCAGCTGTGGCCCATCGATCAGGGCCGCACGGCGTTCCTGGCCGGCAGCGGATTCGCGTTGGCCGGCGCCCTGCTGTGCTTCTTCGCGATCAGCCTGCCGCTGCTGCGCGCCGGCCGCCGGAAGCGCGCAGCCGTGTAACGCCACGCCATGCGTGGCTGGCGACTCACGGCGCGGCGGCTGGCGCCGTCGCCTCCAAACGGCGCAGATGCGCCTGGAAATCCGGCAGCAGCAGACGATTGCCGTAGCCGCTGAGATGATCGCCATCGAAGAACAGCGGCTTGCCCTCGCGGCTCGGCAGGCACTGCTCACCAGGGCACAGCAACGGCATCGGATCCCAGATCGACGCACCGGGCAGACCGGCAGCCACCTGCTGCAGGCCGGCCAGCACCGGCGCACGCAACTGCTCGATCTCGCCGCGCGCGATGGTCATCCCGTGGGCGCAGATCGGGTTGTCCCGGTTGAACACATCCGAGCAGCGGTACGGAGGCGCCGGCAGCACCGGTTTGGGCGCTTCCAGCACGATGCGCACGCCGCGATCGGCCAGCGGTCTGAGCTGCGCGATCCAGTGCGCGATTTCGGCGTTGCGGCCTGCATCGGCGGTTTCGCTGAGATGCTCGGCACGCACCTGTGCGACATCGAACAAGGCGTACTGTTCGGACAGCCGCGGCAGCCGCAGCCCGGCCAACAGCACCACATCGCCCGGCTGCGCACGCGCCTGGATATCCTCCAGCACATTGCGCGCATAGGCCTCGCAGGCCGGATTGGGCCCCTGCCAGTCACGCAGCCCGACCAGCGCGCAACCGCCGCTGCCGTACAGACGGATCGGCGCTCCATCGAGCACGGCCAGGCGCTGCAGCATCTCGTGGTAAGCCAGCGCGTGCGAATCACCGGCCACGAACAGCTGGCGGGTGGATGCGGTGCGTCCCGGGCACTCGCCGCGCTCGTACAGGCGCGCCTGCCCGCCGGGCACTGGCACGTTGCCGACCCGCACGCGGCACTCGGGAATTTCCTTCTTCAGCCCCTTGGCATACGGATACCAGTCCAGCGGGGCGCGGCTGACCACGCTGAGCGAGGTGTACTGCTGGGTCTTGACCAGCGCCGACTGCAGCCCGGCCCCGAGCACCAGCGCGCCCAGCCCGATCGCGACCCAGCGCGCATTGCTGACGCGCCAGCGCGCCCCATGCCGCAGCGGTTGTTCCACCCAGCGCCACGACAGCCAGGACAGCAACGCCACGCACAGCAGCGCGGCACCGCCGGTGGCCAGCGTCTCCAGGCCCACCGTCCAGCGGAACAGCACGAAGACCGGCCAGTGCCACAGGTACAACGAGTAGGACAGGCGTCCGATCGTCACCATCGGCGTGGTCGCCAGCGCGCGCCCGATCAAGCCGCCGGGTGAGCCCTGCAGCAGGCCGAGCAGGCCCAGCGTGCCCAGCACCGGCCACACCCCATCGACCCACGGCGAATGGCCCGGACGTGCGGCCCACAGACCGTAACCCAGCGCCACAAGGCTCAACAGTAACAATGGCGAGCGCCAGCCGAAGCCACGCAGTGGCACCGATGGCGGCGTGAATCGCCCGCTCAACGCCAACAGCTGGAACAGCAGCACGCCCGCACCAAGCTGCCAGAACCGTGTGGTGGTCAGGTAGAAGGCATCGATCTCATGGCCGCCCTGCCGCGCCCGGAACACCGCATATCCCAGCGATGCCACGGTGGCCATGCCGAACAGCCCCAAGGACAGCCAGCGCCCGCGCGGGCCTTTGGCCCAGGCCAGGAACAACAGCGGGAACAGCAGGTAGAACTGCTCTTCCACACCCAGCGACCAGGTGTGCGTATACGGATTGAATTCGGTGCGCGGCGAGAAGTAGTCATTGCCGGTGCTGGCCAGCACCCAGTTGCTCAAGCCCACAAAGGCCATGCGGCCGGTCTTGTCGCTGGTCTCGCTGAGCCAGGATTCGGGAATCAGCAACGCGCTGAGCATCGCCGTCACCAGCAGGCACACCACCAGTGCCGGGGCGATGCGACGCATGCGGCGCGCGTAGAAGCGCGCCAGCCCGGCCCAGCCGCCGACCGTTGGCAGTCGATCCACCGAAGCGCTGACCACGAAGCCGGAGATGACGAAGAACACGTCCACGCCGGTGAAGCCGCCCGGCAACCAGCTGGCCTTGAAGTGATAGAGGATCACCGCCAGCACTGCGATGGCACGCAGTCCATCGATATGCGGGAAGTACCCGGGACTGCGTTCCTGCATGGTTGCCCTGCTCCTGACATGCAATGGGCGCCTGACGGCGCCCAGTGCGTTCAACAATGGTGGCGGTGGCTTACCAGACCAGGTCGTCCGGCACCTGGTACTGCGGATCGGCGTAGGGATCTTCGCCAGCCGGCGCATCCGGGTCGACCTTCAATGCCACCGACGGTGCGAACACCGCTTCGGCCTCGGCCAGCACTGCGGCGGTCACCAGCACGTAGCGGCCGTTCTGCTGCAGCACGCCGAGCTCGCCGGCATTGAGTGCCTTGAGCTGGTCGGCCGTCACGTAGATGCGCTTGATCTTGCCGCCATACGGGAAATGGCGCGCGATGTCGGCCGCTTCGGCGTTGAGGGACTTGCCTTCCAGCAGGACCTCCAGCTTGGCCTTGGCTTCGCGACGCAGGCGCGCCTCTTCCTGCTTCAGGCGCTCGGCCTCGATGCGGTCGTCCTTTTCCTTCTGCGCACGGATCGCATACGCCTTGGCGAGGTCGATGTCCTCGCGCGAGCGCGGCTTGCCGGGCGCGCCCTGGGGCGGACGGGCGCCGGCGGGACGGCCCTTGCCCTGCGGGCGGCGGTCGCCGTCGCGGGCGGGACGCTGGCCCTCGCCGGGCTTGCCGGCCGGGCGTGCGCTCTGCGGCTTGCCGGCCGGGCGGCCATCGCGGCGCGCATCGGGTCGACGATCCGGCTTGCGGTCGTTGGTTCGTTCGGGTTTGGGCGCGGCTTTGAAGCCAAGGCCCAGCAGCTGGTCGCGGAGAGTATCGCTCATGACGTCAGATCAGTAATGCGGAGGCGGCGGCTCTTCGGCCGAATCGGAATACAGCGCGGTGCGGACCTTGCCGAGGTCTTCGAGCAGGATGCGGGTCAGGTCGGCATTGCGGTTGCCTTCCATGCGCGCATCGGCCAGGGCCTCGCTCAGTTCGGCCAGCGCCTGCTCCTGGAAGGAGACACGCATTTCCAGCTCGACCAGGCGTGCTTCCATTGCCTGTTCGCGCTCGGAGGGTGTGGACTCATGCATTCAACGAACGTCCCCGGCCAATGCCGTAGTAAGCCAGGCCCGCGGCTTCGATATCCTGCGGGTCGTACAGATTGCGGCCGTCGAAGACGACCGCATCGCTGAGCATCTCGCGCAGCCGGATGAAATCCGGGCTGCGGAACTGCTTCCATTCGGTCACCACGACCAGCGCATCGGCGCCCTCGAGGGCGTCATAGGCGTTGGCGCAGAACACCAGGTCATCGCGCTCGCCGAAAATGCGGCGCGCTTCTTCGGTCGCTTCCGGATCATAGGCGCGCACCGTCGCACCCGCTTCCCACAGCTGCGCCAGCAGGCGGCGGCTGGAGGCCTCGCGCATGTCATCGGTGTTCGGCTTGAATGCCAGGCCCCACACCGCGAAAGTCTTGCCGCGCACGCCTTCGTCTTCGCCACGGTCGTAGTGGCGCTGGATCAGGGCGAACAGATGGCCCTTCTGATGCTCGTTGACGGCTTCGACGGCGTTCAACAGCATCGGCTCATGGCCGTACTGCTGGGCGGTGCGGGCCAGTGCCTGCACATCCTTGGGGAAGCACGAGCCGCCGTAACCGGCACCGGGATAGATGAAGTGCCAGCCGATCCGCGGATCCGAACCGATGCCCTGGCGGACCTGCTCGATATCGGCACCGACCTTCTCGGCGATGTTGGCGATTTCGTTCATGAACGAAATCTTGGTCGCCAGCATCGCGTTGGCCGCGTACTTGGTCAGCTCCGCCGAGCGCACGTCCATCTCCACCACGCGGTCGTGGTTGCGGTTGAACGGTGCATACAGGCGGCGCATCAACGCGATCGAATCGGGATTGGACGCGCCCACCACGATGCGGTCCGGCCGCATGCAGTCGGCGACCGCGTCACCTTCCTTGAGGAATTCGGGGTTGGAGACCACGTCGAACGCGATCTCCACGCCGCGCTCGGCCAGCGCCTGCGCGATGGCCTCACGGACTTTGTCGGCCGTGCCTACCGGCACGGTCGATTTGTTCACCACCACCACCGGCACGGTGATGTGCCGGCCGATGGTGCGGGCCACGGCCAGCACGTACTGCAGGTCGGCACTGCCGTCCTCGTCCGGTGGCGTGCCCACGGCAATGAAGATCACCTGGCCATGCGCGATCGCGGTGGCGGCATCGGAGGTGAAGGTCAACCGCGACGCCGCGTGGTTGTCCTTCACCATAGGCTCCAGGCCGGGCTCATAGATCGGGATGATCCCGTTGTTGAGGCCGTCGACCTTGGCCTGGTCGATATCGACACAGATCACCTGGTGGCCGACCTCGGCCAGGCAGGTACCCGTGACAAGACCGACGTAGCCGGTACCGAAAATCGCAACGCGCATGGGCGGTGGGGCTCCAGATCCGTTACGGAAGAACGTTCAGCAGCTCGACGTCGAACGTCAGCGTGGCGTTCGGACCGATCGGGCCACCCGGGGTGCCCTGCTCGCCATAGGCCAGCTCGCCCGGAATCCAGAAGCGGTACTTGGAACCGGTCGGCATCAGCGAGACGCCTTCCGACCAGCCCTTGATCACCTGGTCCAGACCGAACTCGATCGGCTGGCCGCGCTGGTAGCTGCTGTCGAACACGGTGCCGTCGAGCAGCTTGCCTTCGTAGTTCACGCGCACCTTGCTGGTCGGCAGCGGGCGTTCGCCCGAACCCGGACGCAGCACCTGGTACTGCAGGCCCGACGCGGTGGTCACCACGCCCGGCGCGGTCTTGTTCTTGGCCAGGAAGTTGTTGCCGTCCACGCGGTTGGTACCGGCCTGGGCAGCGGACTTGGCTTCCATTTCAGCCTGCTTGCCCTTCATGAAGCCTTCCAGCGTGGCCTTGGCCTGCTCGGCGGTCATCTTCGGGGTGCCGTTGTTGAACGTGGTGCTGACCGCGTCGAACAGCGCGTCCAGGTCCACATCGTCCTTCAGCGGGGCCAGCGACGGACCCACGGCGAAGCTGCCCAGCATCAGGCCGACCTTTTCGCGGTCCACCTTCGGCGGCGCGGTGCCCGGCGCGACGCCCGGAACCGGCTGGCCGTTCTTGGCCATCACGGCCTGGCGCAGGGCGGCGTCGGTCTTCTGCGCCTCTTCCTGGCTGATCAGCGGCTGCTTGCCTTCAAAGGCATTGGTCACACCGCGGCGCAGCGCGGCCAGGTCGATCTCGCTGGAGATCGGACCGAACGAATTGGCCACATCGATGCCGATGGCGTAGCCGAGCTTTTCCCGTTGGGAGTTCAAAGTGGAAGTCTCCTTGACAGCCGCGCGGGCGGCTGGTTGTTGCGACATCGCGGTACCGGTGGCACCCATCGCCAGAATCAGAACCGACGCCGCGGCGCCGCGCATTCCCATCTTCATTCGCTGCATTCCTGGAAGTGACTGGACGCCGACGTCGGCGCGAAAGCAACCATTGTCGCACGCGCGTCCGAGATGTCGATATCGTCAGCGCTTGTTTGCCGTGACAGACAGCTCACGTTCGATCGCCGCGACCAGCTTGGGATCGTCCGGGGTGACCTTGCTCGGGAACTGCGCTACCACCCGGCCGTCGCGACCGACCAGATACTTGTGGAAGTTCCAGCCCGGCGATACGCCCGTGGCGGTGGCGAGACTGCGGTACAGCGGTGTCGCCTCCGGCCCGGTGACGACCACCTTCTGGAACATCGGGAACTTCACGCCGTAGGTCAGCGTGCAGAACTCCTGGATCTGGGTCTCGTCGCCCGGCTCCTGGCCTTTGAAATCATTGGACGGGAAGCCCAGGACCGAGAAACCCCGCGCGGCGTACTTGCGCTGCAGGGCTTCCAGGCCTTCGTACTGCGGGGTGAAACCGCACTTGCTGGCGGTATTGACCACCAGCAGCACCTTGCCGCCGTACTGCTTGGCCAGGTTCACCTCGCCTTTGCCGGCGAGCGGGCGATAGCTCACATCGAGCAGATCGGCCGCCTGGGCCGACGCCCCCACCAGCAGGCCGAGCGCCAGCAACAGCATGGGCGCGCGGGCCCGGCGCGGAGCGCGGTCGCGACGGACGGGCGACAACAGAGACACGTGGTGCATCGCGACACTCCAGGTAAGGATAAGAGAGGCTCAACGGGCCCGGCGGACGCTGCCGGAACTGCGGCGGGCACTATATCACCGGCGTTTTAGCCGCCGTCCGCCGTTGGTCCGCGTGCCATCGATGCGCTGCGCGCGGGGCTGCGGCGGATTTCCAGGCACACCCGATCAGAGGCGCATTCAGCGTCAGCGGTGACGTATCTGACCGCGTCCCCGTGGTCGTTCTTGACCTCAACCAATTGCCTGAATGCGGTCCTCGCTTGCCATATCATTGACATCAATGAATGTGCGCTGGCGGACAATGCCGGGGAGCCCCTCATGAATACCCAATACTTTCAACGACTTGAGGAGGAACGGCGCCTGTCATGCACCCCCTGCCATCAGTTGGGGCACTCACCCTGTTGATCTTCGGCGTGCCGGTGTTATAGTTGCATACAACACCAGTCACCTAGACAGGGGAAGCCCATGACCCGCATGCGCCACCACCACTCCGCCAAAGCCGTCATCGCCGCCTCGGCGCTGCTGTTGCTCGGCTGGTTCGGCACCCCCTCCGGTGACGCTGGCGATGCCGCCAGCGCCAATGTGTTTGAAGGCCCGCAGGACGCAGGCGTCATCGAGGCAGGGAACGCCGACGGCGCCCCCACGCCCCCCCGCCGGCTGCACAGCTCCCTGTCCATGCCTTACTTCTCATTCGCGCAGTCGCTGAACCCACGGAGCTGACCATGAGCGATATTCAATGGAGCGATGGTGCTCCGATCTACCGCCAGCTGAAGGAGCGCGTGATCGCCATGATGCTTGACGGCATCATCAAACCCGGCGACGCCCTGCCTTCGGTCCGGCAGGTAGCCGCCGAGTACCAGCTCAACCCCATCACCGTTTCGCGCGCCTACCAGGAACTGGCCGATGAAGGCCTGGTCGAGAAGCGCCGCGGCCTGGGCATGTTCATGACCGAAGAAGCGGCCACGCAGCTGCGCAGCAGCGAGCGCGACCGGTTCCTCAATGAAGAATGGCCGCTGGTCCTGGAACGCATCCAGCGCCTGGGCCTGAACCTCGACGAATTGCTGCCCCAGGGGAAATCCTCATGAATGCCGTTGCAAGTGATGTCGTCATTTCCGCTCGAGGCCTGCGCAAGGCCTACAAACAGACCGTGGCGCTGGACAACACCAGCTTCACGATCGCCCCCGGCCGCATCACCGGCCTGATCGGTCCCAACGGTGCCGGCAAGACCACCCTGCTCAAGGCCCTGCTCGGCCTGACCGCGGTGGAAGGCGAGCTGCGCGTGCTCGGGCTGGACCCGGCCGAGCAGCGCAACGCGCTGATGAACGATGTGTGCTTCATCGCCGACGTGGCGGTGCTGCCACGCTGGATGAAGGTGCGCGAGGCGATCGATTTCGTCGCCGGCACCCATCCGCGCTTCGACCGGGCCCGCTGCGAGCGTTTCCTGGCCTCCACCAAGCTGCATCCGAAGCAGCGCGTGCGTGAACTGTCCAAGGGCATGATCGTGCAGCTGCACCTGGCGCTGGTGATGGCGATCGATGCCAAGGTGCTGGTGCTGGACGAGCCCACGCTCGGCCTGGACATCCTGTACCGCAAGGAGTTCTACCAGCGCCTGCTGGAAGACTACTTCGACGAGCAGAAGACCATCATCGTCACCACCCACCAGGTGGAAGAGATCGAACACATCCTCACCGATGTGATGTTCATCCGCGATGGCCGCATCGTCCTCACCACCGACATGGAAGACATCGGCGAGCGCTACACCGAAGTACTGGTCTCGGCCGACGCCGTGGAGGCCGCGCGCGCGCTCAAGCCGATCGACGAACGCGCCCTGCCCTTCGGCAAGACCGTCCTGCTGTTCGACGGGGTGCCACGCGCCCAGCTCACCCCCTTGGGGGAAATCCGCAGCCCGGGGCTGGCGGATCTGTTCGTGGCCATCATGAAGGGAACCTACGCATGAACACCGTCAACCATCCCATCAGCAAGGCCAGTGCGTTCAAGTGGCTGCTCAAGCGTGAGTACTGGGAAAACCGCGGCGGCTTCCTGTATGCGCCGGTGATCGCCGGTGGCATCTCGCTGGTGATGAGCCTGCTCGGCATCGTGTTCGGCCTGGTCGCCATGCACCGCGCGGTCAAGAGCGGCGGCCTCCATCTCAACGACGAGAACGTCAGCATCAACGGCCTGGACCTGAGCCTGCTGACCAGCAAGCTGGATGCCAAAAACCTGCATGACCTGGCCAATGGCCTGGACCTGACCCTGATCCTGAGCTCGGGCTGGCCGCTGATCGTGCTCGCCTTCGTGGTGTTCTTCTACTGCCTGGGTGCCCTGTACGACGACCGTCGCGACCGCAGCATCCTGTTCTGGAAGTCGCTGCCGCTGTCGGATACGTCCACGGTGCTGTCCAAGGCACTGAGCGCGCTGCTGATCGCCCCGCTCATCGCGGTGGTCGCCTCGGCCCTGACCATGCTCGGCTTCCTGGTGATGATCTCGATCGTGGTGATCGCCCACGGCGGTGACCCGATGGTGCTGATCTGGGGTCCGGCCAGCCCGCTGACCATCATCGCCGGCCACCTGTCCTGGATCCCGGTCTACCTGCTGTGGGCGTTGCCGACCGTGGGCTGGCTGCTGCTGTGCTCGGCCTGGGCCAAGACCAAGCCGTTCCTGTGGGCGGTGATGCTGCCGCTGTTCGCCGGCATCATCGTCAGCACCACCAAGGTGATGACCCTGTTCGACCTGACCGGTGGCTGGTTCTGGAAGCACATCGTCGGCCGCCTGCTGCTCAGCGCGGTTCCCGCGACCGACCAGTTCTACCGTGGCGACGCGCTGTTCAGCGGCAACGGCAACATGGACAACCTGGTCAACGAACTGGGCCCGAGCCACCAGCTGGGCGCCTTCGCCATGCCGGAACTGTGGATCGGTGCCGCCTTCGGTGTGGTGTTCCTGTTCCTGGCCATCCGCCTGCGCCGCCGCGCCGGCGAAATCTGATCCCTGCCCTTCATCGAGGACCCACCCATGATCCGCAAGCTCGCTGTTGCTTCCCTGTTGTTGCTGCCGCTGACCGCGCTCGCCGATGAACCGCAGTGCAAGTTCAACGAAGCACGTGACCTCAAGCTCGACCTGGCCGGTGCCAAGGCGGTGGTGTTCGAAGTGAACCAGCACGATCTGGTGCTTCAGGCCGGCCCGGGCGCGGCCCAGCTCGGGGGGCGCGCCTGCGCCTCCAACGCCGACTGGCTGCGCGAGCTGACCGTGACCCAGCAGAAGGTCGGCGACAAGCTCGTCGTCCGCCTGCAGCGCGAAGGCCGCAGCCTCTCCATGAGCGGCAACAGCTATGCCTACCTGGACATGCGCGGCACCGTGCCGGACACGATCCTGGTCCAGCTCAAGGTCGGCTCGGGCGACGCCAGCGTCACCGGCGCGCATTCGCTCAGCGCCGACGTCGGCTCCGGCGATATCAAGCTCGAGAACATCAAGGGTCTGGTGACCGCGGCGGTCGGCTCGGGCGATGTCGTCCTCGACGGTGCCGGTGCACTGAACCTGCTCTCGGTCGGCTCGGGTGACTTCACGGCGCGCAACGTCCGCGGCGATGCCAAGGTCGGCACGATCGGCTCCGGCGACTTCGAACTCGATACGGTCGGCGGCAACGTCGAGATCGGCGTGGTCGGCTCGGGTGACACCACTGTGCGCCAGGCCAAGGGCAACGTACGGGTCGGCACCGTGGGCTCCGGCGATACCGAACTGCGCGACATCGGTGGCAGCGTCACCGTGGACCGCCACGGTTCCGGCGATGTGACCGCGCGCGACGTCGGCGGCGACCTGCGCGTGGCCAACAGCGGCAGCGGCGACATCCGCCACAGCAACGTGCGCGGCCGGGTTGAACTGCCGCGCGGCAAGTAAGCCTCTCATCTCCTCTTACGGATACGCATCATGACGACTCGACTGCTGCTGCCTGCCCTGCTGTTGTGCCTGCCGATCGCTGCCTGCAACGCCCCTGACAGCGGCAAGGGCAAAGCGCCCGCCGACCAGAGCGCATCCGCCCCCGCGACCAGCGCGCTGGATACCGATGGCATCGGCAAGACCGTGCAGGAGGCCACCGACAAGGCCCGCAAGGAAATCACCCAGGGCAACATCTCCATCTCCAACGGGAAATCCCCGAAGGCCGAGATCAGCCCGCAGGGTGACCTGCTCATCGATGGCAAGGCGGTCGCCGTGGACGCCCGGCAGCGTGCACTGCTGCTGGACTACCGCAAGCAGGTCGAATCGCTGGCCAGTGCCGGCATGGAGATCGGCGTGGCCGGTGCCAATCTCGGCGTGAAAGCCGCCGGTGAAGCGATCAAGGGCATGTTCTCCGGCGACACCCAGGGCATCGAAGCGCGGGTGAATGAAGAGGCCAAGAAGATCGAGGACCAGGCCCAGAAGCTGTGCGGCCTGTTGCCGGCGATGATGGCCAGGCAGCAGGCGCTGGCGGCCGCGCTGCCGGCCTTCCAGCCCTACGCGACCATGGACCAGAGCGACATCGACGACTGCGGCAAGTAAACCGGCCACTGCCTGCGACGATGCGTCGCAGGCAGGCCCTTCCCGGCGCCGGAGGACTACACTCTCCGTTCCCGCCGCATGCGTTGCCTGCTCATGAAGAAGCTGAGTCTGTTGCTGTTCGCCCTGTTCTGCCTGGTCGCCACCGGTTGCGACCAGGAATACCGCAATCACCGCGCCGAGCGCAGCAAGCCGAAGATCACCGTCAGCGACGGCATGGTCACCGTGCGCCGCGCGCCCGCGCCGAACATCATCATCCTGCCCAACGGGCACATGAAGATCGATGAGATCGAAATCCCGCTCAACGAGGAGCAGCAGGCGATGCTGCAGGGCATGTTCGGCCAGCTGCAGGTGCTGCGCCAGAACACCCTGACCGATGCCCCGCCGGACCCGGCCAAGCGCTCGGTGAAGATCCAGGTGCCCGAGGGCATGCAGCCGATCCCGCCGGACCTGACCGCGAAAATCCCGGAGTTCAAGGCGTATACCGAGACCTTCGGCAATCTGCAGGCCGACCGCCACTAAGTGTCGCCGGCTCAGGGTCGTGCCGGCCGCTGGCCGGCTCCGCACCAAAAAAACGGGCCTTTCGGCCCGTTTTTCATTTCAGCAACCGCGTGCGCTCAACCGCCCCCACCCCCACCGGCATGAATGCCACCGGCGGTCAGCGCGGCCGGATCGAGCAGCCGGCGCAGCTCGGCCTCCGACAGCCCGCTGTCTTCCTTGGCCACATCCAGCACCGGACGCTGCTCCTTGTAGGCGCGCTTGGCGATCGCGGCGGCCTTCTCGTAGCCGATGATCGGGTTCAAGGCGGTGACCAGGATCGGGTTGCGATCCAGTGCCTCGCGGACGCGATCCTCGCGCACCTTCAGCCCGGCAATCGCGGTATCGGCGAGCAGGCGGGTGATGTTGGCGAGCAGGTTGATCCCGTCCAGCAGGTTCGCGGCGATCAACGGCAGGGTCACGTTCAACTGGAAGTTGCCGGTCTGTCCGGCCACGGTGATCGCGGTGTGGTGGCCGATCACCTGGGCGCAGACCATCACGGTGGCTTCGGGAATCACCGGGTTGACCTTGCCCGGCATGATCGAGCTGCCCGGCTGCAGCGCCGGCAGTTCGATCTCGCCCAGCCCGGCCAGCGGACCGGCATTCATCCAGCGCAGGTCGTTGGCGATCTTGATCAGCGCCACGGCCAGGGCGTTGAGCTGGCCGGACAGTTCGACCGCATCGTCCTGCGCAGCCAGGCCTTCGAACTTGTTCTCGGCGCTGTCGAACTTGATGCCGGTCTGCTGCTTGAGCTGCTTGGCCACCTGCGCGCCGAAGCGCGGGTCGGCATTGATGCCGGTGCCGATCGCCGTGCCACCCAGCGGCAGGCGACGCAGCCGCTTGAGGCTGTCCTCGATGCGATCCTGGGCCGAAGACAACTGCGCCGACCAGGCACCGAATTCCTGTTCGAAGGTCAGCGGCATCGCATCCATCAGGTGGGTGCGGCCGGTCTTGACCACCTTGCGCAGCGCGCGGCCGCGCTTGTCGATGGTCTTGCGCAGATGCACCAGCGAGGGCAGCAGCTGCTCATGCACGCCGAGCAGCGCGGAAACGCGCAGCGCGGTCGGGATCACATCGTTGGAGCTCTGCCCCTGGTTGACGTGATCGTTGGGATGCACCGCGGTCTTGCCAGCCTTGCCGGCGCGGTTGGCCAGCGTGGCGATGACCTCGTTGGCGTTCATGTTCGAGGAGGTGCCCGAACCGGTCTGGTAGACGTCGATCGGGAAATGCGCATCGTGGCGGCCGTCGGCGACTTCGGCCGCAGCGGCCTCGATGGCCTTGCCGATGTTGCGCGGCAGATGGCCCAGCTCGACGTTGACGTTCGCGGCAGCGCCCTTGACCAGGCCGAGCGCGCGGATGAAACCACGGGGCATGCGCTGGCCCGACACCGGGAAATTATCGACGGCGCGCTGGGTCTGCGCGCCCCACAACGCATCGGCGGGCACCTGCAGTTCGCCCATGCTGTCGTGTTCAATCCTGAAACCCTTGCTCATTGCTTCAACTCCGCACATCTTTCGTGGATGAAAGGGAACCTGCGGCTGGCAACGGGCCCGATTCCCTGGCTGGCGGCTCGCATCACGATACTCCCAAGCGCCGTTGAAACCCAAGGCCGCGATGGATCGGCTAGACTCGGAAGTCGTTTCCATTCAGACAGCCTGCCGCCCCCATGGGTGACGATCCCGACAGTAGTACCGGGCGTGCCGCCGCGCACGCACCGATGACCGCCCTCACCGCCCTGGTGACCGCGGGTGCCGTTCCGCCTCTGGCAGCACCGCTGCGGGGCCTCGGATGATCGGCAACCTCCTGCTCCTCGTACTGGCCCTGCTGCTGGTGGTGCTCAACGGTTTCTTCGTGGCCGCCGAGTTCGCCCTGGTCAAGCTGCGCCACACCCAGGCCGTCGGCCTGGCCGAAAACAACGGCTGGCGAGGCCGCCTCCTGCTCAACGTGCACGCGCACCTGGATGCGTATCTCTCGGCCTGCCAGCTGGGCATCACCCTGTCCTCGCTGGGCCTGGGCTGGGTCGGCGAACCGGCCTTCGCGCATCTGCTGCAACCGCTGTTCGATACGCTGGGGCTGACCCCGGAAGCCTCGCGCCTGACCGCCTTCATCATCGCTTTCAGCATCATCTCGTTCCTGCACATCGTGCTCGGCGAACTGGCACCGAAATCGATGGCGATCCGCCGCCCGGAAGCGATGTCGCTGTGGACGGCCGCGCCGCTGTACCTGTTCTACTGGGCGATGTACCCGGCGATCTGGCTGCTCAACAACAGCGCCAACGCCCTGTTGCGGCTCGCCGGCTGGGGCGATGTGGAGCACACCTCGCACCGCTACTCGCGCGAGGAGCTCAAGCTCATCGTGGGCCGCCAGCAGCCCACCGGCACCGCGCAGGACCAGGACCTCACCCTGATGAGCCACGCGCTGGAACTGCCCGAGCTGGTGGCCGGCGACCTGATGCGCTCGCGCGACCATATGCGCGCGTTCCGCGAGGGGATGAGCCTGGCCGACGTCATGGCCGAGTTCGCCGAGAGCCGCTACAGCCGCTACCCCTGGTTCGACCGCGACGGCGAGGAAGTGCTGGGCATCCTGCACATGAAGGACCTGCTGGTGGAAATCGCCCGCGGCAACCCGACCGATGACCTGCGCCCGCTGCTGCGCCCGGCCAACCTGATCGCGCTGGAAACCCCGGTGCCGCTGGTGCTGGAGCGGTTCCGCACCGGCACCACCCATCTCGCCCTGTGCGTGGAAGAGCACGGCCGCATCCTGGGCTACTTCACCCTGGAAGACCTGCTGGAAGTGGTGGTCGGCGATATCGAGGACGAGCACCCGCATATCGTCAAGGACGCCCCGACCCGCGGCGCGGACGGTACCCTGCTGGTGGCCGGTTCGACCTCGATCTTCCGGCTGGAGCGCCTGCTGGGGCATGACCTGAGCGCGCCGGACCACCTCAATTCGGTCGGCGGGCTGATCGTGCACCAGCTCCAGCGCCTGCCCGAGGAGGGCGAGCAGCTGGAGATCGACGGGCACCTGTTCACCATCAAGCGCATGGCCGGGCACCGGATCCAGGCGGTGACGGTGCGCATGGCACAGGCCGAGGACGCCGGGGCAGCGTAGAATGACGGCCCCCGCTGCCAACGACCTGCGCCCTGCCATGTCCGAATTCGCCCTGCTCGCCCTGTCCCCGCTCGATGGCCGCTACGCCGGCAAGGTCGACGCCCTGCGTCCGATCTTCTCCGAATACGGCCTGATCAAGGCCCGCGTGAAGGTGGAAGTGGAATGGCTGCTGGCACTGGCCAACGAGCCGGGCATCGTCGAACTGGCGCCGTTCTCGGCCGCCGCCACCGCGCGCCTGCGCGCCCTGGCCGATGACTTCGCCCCGGCCCACGCCGCGCGGGTGAAGGAGATCGAGCGCACCACCAACCACGACGTCAAGGCCGTGGAGTACTTCATCAAGGAACAGCTCACCGCCGATGCGGAGCTGGGCCCGGCGCTGGAGTTCGTGCATTTCGCCTGCACCAGCGAAGACATCAACAACCTCAGCTACGGCCTCATGCTCGAGCAGGCCCGCCGCGAGGTGCTGCTGCCGTCGCTGGACAACATCGCCGACGTGCTGCGTACCCTCGCCCACGCCCAGGCTGCCCAGCCGATGCTGTCGCGCACCCACGGCCAGACCGCCTCGCCGACCACCCTGGGCAAGGAAGTCGCCAACGTCGTCGCCCGCCTGGAGCGCCAGCGCCGCCAGATCGCCGCGGTCGAGCTGACCGGCAAGATCAATGGCGCGGTGGGCAACTACAACGCCCACGTGATCGCCTACCCGGACGTGGACTGGCCGGCCTTCGCCCAGCGCTTCGTGGAAAGCCTCGGCCTGGTGTTCAACCCGTACACCACCCAGATCGAACCGCACGACAACGTCGCCGAAATCGGCGATGCCGCCCGTCGCGCCAACATCATCCTGATCGACCTGGCCCGTGACGTCTGGGGCTACATCTCGCTGGGCTACTTCAAGCAGAAGCTCAAGGAAGGCGAAGTCGGCTCCTCGACCATGCCGCACAAGGTCAACCCGATCGACTTCGAGAATGCCGAAGGCAACTTCGGCATCGCCAACGCCCTGTTCGAGCACTTCAGCGGCAAGCTGCCGATCAGCCGCTGGCAGCGCGACCTGACCGACTCCACCGTGCTGCGCGCGGTCGGCACCGCCTTCGGCCACACCCAGGTCGCCCTGGATTCGCTGGCCAAGGGCCTGGGCAAGCTGACCGTGAACCCGGAGCGCCTGGACGCCGACCTCGACGCCTCCTGGGAAGTGCTGGCCGAAGCCGTGCAGACCGTCATGCGCCGCCACGGCCTGCCCAATCCCTACGAACAGCTCAAGGCCCTCACCCGCGGCCAGGGCATCACCACCGAATCGATGCAGGCCTTCGTCGAATCCCTGGACCTGCCGGCCGACGCCAAGCAGAGCCTGCGCGCCCTGACCCCGGGCGGCTACATCGGCCTGGCTGCGGATCTGGCCAGGGCGATCTGAGGGCCCGGGCGCGGCACCGCCGCGCCCCCGAATTCCCGTCTACACGCTGCAAGGATCTCCCCCATGGCCGCACGCAAGATCAAAACTCCCGCCATCGAAGTCCAGGCCCGCCCCGGCCTGCCGCTGGGCATGCCCGCCGCCACCTTCCTGCGCGATTACTGGCAGAAGCGCCCGCTGCTCATCCGCGGCGCTTTCCCCGATTTCGAAACGCCGGTCCAGCCCGAAGACCTCGCCGGCCTGGCCTGCGAGGAAGGCGC
Source organism: Stenotrophomonas sp. JAG2 (assembly GCF_041080745.1). Lineage (NCBI taxonomy): Bacteria > Pseudomonadati > Pseudomonadota > Gammaproteobacteria > Lysobacterales > Lysobacteraceae > Stenotrophomonas > Stenotrophomonas sp. JAG2. Next base: position 24,116 of record NZ_JBEUMH010000021.1, read on the forward strand.
GCTGTCGCGCCTGATCACGCACGATCGCGCCACCGATGGCTGGAGCGTGCGTACCGGCCCGTTCCAGGAAGAAGAGTTCCCGGGCATGCCCGATCACGACTGGACCCTGCTGGTCCAGGACGTGGACAAGTGGGACGCCGACGTGCGCGCCCTGATCAGCCATTTCGACTTCCTGCCGCGCTGGCGCATGGATGACGTGATGATCAGCTTCGCCGCCACCGGCGGTTCGGTCGGCGCCCACGTCGACCAGTACGACGTCTTCCTCCTGCAGGCTTACGGCCACCGCCGCTGGCAGATCGACGCCAGCGAATCCATCAAGGGCAAGCGCCCGCCGCTGGACTTCCGCGACGACGTCGAACTCAAGCTGCTGCGCCGCTTCAAGCCGACCCACGACTGGGTGCTGGCCCCGGGCGACATGCTGTACCTGCCGCCGAACGTGCCGCACAACGGCGTCGCCGAAGACCCCTGCCTGACCTTCTCCTTCGGCATGCGCGCCCCGGCCTCGGCCGAACTGATCAGCGACTACCTCGATACCCTGATCGAAGGCGCCGACGAGTCCATCCGCTATCAGGATCCGGACCTGAAGGTCCCGGAAGATCCGAACGAAATCGACGTGGTCTCTATGAACCGCGTGGTCGAGGCGCTCAATGCGATCCGCATGAACGACCCGGACAAGCTCGGTGACTGGTTCGGCCGTTTCATCACCACCTACCGCGCCGCCGGGGAAGTGATGGCGCATGGCGAACCGCTGCCGCGCGAAGAGATCGAAGCCGCCCTCGGCGCCGGCGTGGAACTGCAGCGTCACCCGTGGGCGCGCCTGGCCTGGCGCCGGGCCAAGCGGGGCGCCAGCCTGTACTGCAGCGGCCTGGATTTCGCCCTGCCGGTCAAGGACGCCCAGGTGCTGGCCGGGGCCGAGCAGGTCGGCGCGGCGCTTTACCAGAAGCTCTCGGCCAAGGGCCGTGACGCCGTGCAGGCGCTGGTCGCCGGCGGCTTCTACCAGCTGGTCGATGACGCCGGGTTCGAGGACGAAGACGACTACGTCGCCGAGTACGACATCGTCGATGGCACCGACGCGGTCGACGTCGTCGATGACGAGGCCGTCGAGGCCGACGTGCACGAAGTCACCATCCATGACGACGGCATCGAAGTCGTCATCGATTTCGACGACAGCGACGAACCCGACGGCAAGGACGCGCCCCCGCGCGGCTGAGCGCCCTGCCCGCCATGACCGCCTCCGGCTTTCACGTTGACGTGGTCGACTACCCGGCGCAGCACGAAGCGCTGCACCGGGTGCGGTCCGCCGTGTTCGTCGACGAGCAGCAGGTTCCCGCCGAGCTGGAGATCGACGCGCTGGACCCGCTGAGCGTGCACGTCCTGGCCCGCGACGCCGGCGGCTCCCCGATCGGCGCCGGCCGGCTCACCCCGGATGGGCGGATCGGGCGCATGGCGGTGCTGGCAGCCTGGCGCGGCAAGGGCCTCGGTGAAGCCCTGCTGCTGGCCCTGGTCGACCAGGCCCGGGCCCGGCGCTGGCGGGAGGTCGCGCTGCACGCGCAGCTGCCGGCCCGTGTGTTCTACACCCGGCAGGGTTTCCTGCCCGACGGCGAGGTGTTCGAAGAGGCCGGCATCGCCCACCAGCACATGCGGCTGGCCCTGTCCGGGCCGGTCGCGATCGCACGGGCCGACGAGGCGGTGGCGATCACCACCGCACTGGTCCACCGCGCCCGCCGCCAGCTCTGGATCCACAGCCGCCAGCTCGACCCCGGCCTGCTCGATGCGCCGCCGGTGCTCGAAGCCCTGCGCCGCTACGCCACCGCCCGCCATGACAAACAGGCGTGGCTGATCGTCCACGACAGCGCCGCCATCCGCCAGGCCGGCTCGCCCGTGCTGGGCCTGCTCCAGCGCCTGCCGAGCGTCTTCCGCGTGCGCGAGGTCAGTGACCCGATCGACCGTGCCACCGCATCGGCCTGTCTGCTCAACGATGCCGGCGACTACTACTTTCGTCTGAGCGGCCACCGCTTCGATGGCGAAGCCGGGTTGTCCCGGCAGGCACGTTCGCGACCGTTGCAGGAAGGTTTCCAGCGCGTATGGGAACGTTCGCGTGATTGCAGCGAACTTCGCGCGCTGGGCCTGTAGCTCACCCCACGCTCCCGAACCTGTCTGGGAATGACACCGCGGTCCCCGCACTGGACCGTACGGTGCCCCTTCCTGTCTCGATGGGGGTACAATTTGGGGTGTTAGATACCGCCCGCGCAGGGCTATTCACTTTTCCCTGCCGGATCATCGAAGCCTTACCCCACAAGCGAATCCGACTCTCCATCGTGGACAATCAACTGAAGCAGTTTGCGCAATCTTCGCAGCTCGCCGGCGGCAACGCCTCCTATATCGAGGATCTGTACGAGCAGTACCTCGTTTCTCCGGACAGTGTCGATCCCAAATGGAAGACCTACTTCGACGGCTTCCAGGGCCGCGAAGCCGGTGATATTCCGCACTCGGCCGTCATCGCCCACATTGCCGACGCCGCCAAGAAGGCCGTCAACAGCGGCACCGCCGCCGGTGCCGGCGACGAGCGCGAGCGCAATGTCGGCCGCCTGATCACCGCTTACCGTTCGCGTGGCCACCTCGGTGCCCGCCTGGACCCGCTGAGCCTGACCGCGCCGACCAATCCGCCGGATCTGGGCCTGCCGTTCCACAGCCTGTCGGAAAGCGACCTGGGCAGTGAGTTCAGCACCGGCGGTGTCGCCGGCCAGCCGCGCATGAAACTGCGCGACCTGCTGGAGCGCCTGAAGAAGACCTACACCGGCTCGATCGGTGCGGAATTCATGCACATCTCCGAGGTCGAGCAGCGCCAGTGGCTGTACCAGCGCCTGGAAATGGCCGGTGGCAACTACAACCTGGACGCAGAGACCCAGCGCCGCACCCTGGAGCGCCTGACGGCTGCCGAGGGTCTGGAACGCTACCTGCACACCAAGTACGTCGGCCAGAAGCGCTTCTCGCTGGAAGGCGGCGATTCGCTGATCCCGATGATGGACACCATCATCCGTGACGCCGGCAAGGATGGCGTCAAGGACGTGGTGATCGGCATGGCCCACCGCGGCCGCCTGAACGTGCTGGTCAACACCCTCGGCAAGAGCCCGCGCAAGCTGTTCGACGAGTTCGAAGGCAAGTTCGAGCACGACGACCACGCCTCGGCCGGCGACGTGAAGTACCACATGGGCTTCTCGGCCGACGTCGCCACCGCAGGTGGTGCCGTCCACCTGGCACTGGCGTTCAACCCGTCGCACCTGGAAATCGCCGACCCGGTCGTGGCCGGCAGCGTCCGTTCGCGCCAGGAACGCCGTGGCGACACCGCCCGCAAGCAGGTCATGCCGATCCTGATCCACGGCGACGCGGCCTTCGCCGGTCAGGGCGTGGTGATGGAGCTGTTCCAGATGTCCCAGGCCCGCGGCTTCGCCGTCGGCGGCACGGTGCACATCGTGGTCAACAACCAGGTCGGCTTCACCACCTCCAACCCGGAAGACTCCCGTTCCACGCTGTACTGCACCGACGTGGCCAAGATGATCGCCGCGCCCGTGCTGCACGTGAACGGCGATGATCCCGAAGCGGTCGTGTTCGCCGCCAAGCTGGCCTTCGAGTTCCGCCAGAAGTTCAGCAAGGACGTGGTCATCGATCTGATGTGCTACCGCCGCTGGGGCCACAACGAGGCCGACGAACCGGCGATCACCCAGCCGCTGATGTACCAGGTGATCCGCAAGCACCAGACCACCCGCGAGCTGTACGCCGCGTCGCTGGAAGCTGCCGGCGTGATCGAAGCTGGTGGTGGCAAGGCGCTGGTCGATGCGTACCGCAACAAGCTCGATGCCGGTGAAGTCACCACCGAGCTGGCCCAGGTCGAAAAGACCCCGGCCACCAGCAAGATGTACGTCGACTGGCCCAAGCTGCTCAACGGCAAGCTCTCCGATGCCATCACCACCGCGGTGGGCATGGAGAAGGTCAAGCAGCTGGCGCAGATGATCAACACCGTGCCGGAAGGCGTAGAACTTCATTCGCGCGTGGCCAAGGTCTACGACGACCGCCGCAAGATGGCCGCCGGTGAGATCCCGGGCGACTGGGGCTTTGCCGAGAACCTGGCCTACGCCACGATCCTCGACGAAGGCAACAACCTGCGCCTGGTCGGCCAGGACGTGGGCCGCGGTACGTTCACCCACCGCCACGCGATCCTGCACGACCAGAAGACCGACAACTACTACCTGCCGCTGCGTCAGCTGGTCGAGTCGCCGGAACAGGCCACCATCATCGATTCGCTGCTCAGCGAAGAAGCGGTGATGGCCTATGAGTACGGCTTCTCCACCACCGATCCGAACACCCTGTGCATCTGGGAAGGCCAGTTCGGCGATTTCGCCAACGGCGCCCAGGTCGTGATCGATCAGTTCATCGCTGCCGGCGAAGCCAAGTGGGGCCGCATCACCGGCCTGACCCTGCTGCTGCCGCATGGTTACGAAGGCCAGGGCCCGGAGCACAGCTCCGCGCGTCTGGAGCGTTTCCTGCAGCTGTGCGCGCTGGAGAACATGCTGGTGTGCGTGCCGTCGACCCCGGCGCAGGCGTACCACATGCTGCGTCGCCAGATGCGCATGACCACCCGCAAGCCGCTGATCGTGATGTCGCCCAAGTCGCTGCTGCGCCACAAGCTGGCCGTGTCGACCCTGGACGAACTGGCCAACGGCGAGTTCCAGCACCTGATCGGCGATGCCAAGGCAGACGCCAAGAAGGTCAAGCGCGTGGTGCTGTGTTCGGGCAAGGTCTACTACGACCTGCTGGAAGACCAGACCAAGCGTGGCCAGGACGATGTCGCCATCATCCGCGTCGAACAGCTGTATCCGTTCCCGCGCGTGGCGCTGGCGGCCGAGCTGAAGAAATACGGCAAGGCGGCCGATGTGGTGTGGTGTCAGGAAGAACCGCAGAACCAGGGTGCCTGGTACCAGATCCGCCACCACCTGCAGGCCTGCCTGGCCGATGGCCAGAGCATCCATTACGCAGGTCGCGCCCGTTCGGCATCGCCGGCCGCTGGACACATGGCTGACCACATCATCGAACAGCAGAAGCTGATCGCCGATGCCCTGGTCAACCCGTTCAACGACTCGGTCGCTGAATAACTCTCCCCCTCATTCTAGAAAAGACAAACCAGGAAGCTCCCGCATGGCCACCGAAGTCAAAGCCCCGGTACTGCCCGAATCCGTCGCCGACGGCACCATCGCCACCTGGCACAAGAAGGTCGGCGATGCCGTCAAGCGCGATGAAAACCTGCTTGATCTGGAAACCGACAAGGTCGTCCTGGAAGTGCCGTCGCCGGTCGATGGCGTGCTGAAGGAGATCAAGTTCGAGGTGGGCGCCACCGTGACCTCCAGCCAGATCGTGGCCATCATCGAAGAAGGCGCCGTGGCCGATGCTCCGGCGCCGGCTGCTGAAGAGAAGAAGGCCGAGGCCGCCCCGGCCAAGGCCGCCGCTCCGGCAGCTGCCGCAGCGCCGGCCCCGGCTGCCAAGTCCGGCGCCGACTCCCTGCCCCCCGGCGCGCGCTTCACCGCGATCACCGAAGGCGTGAACCCGGCCGACGTGGACGGCACCGGCCGTCGCGGCGCGGTGACCAAGGAAGACATCGTCAACTTCGCCCGCAACGGTGGCGCCGGCAAGTCCGGTGGCGCACGTCCGGAAGAACGCGTGCCGATGACCCGCATCCGCAAGCGCATCGCCGAGCGCCTGATGCAGTCCAAGAACGGCACCGCGATGCTGACCACCTTCAACGAGGTCGACCTGTCCAAGGTCTCGGCCGCGCGCAAGGATCTGCAGGACGAGTTCGTCAAGGCCCACGGCATCAAGCTGGGCTTCATGAGCTTCTTCGTGAAGGCCGCCGCCAATGCGCTGCAGCGCTTCCCGCTGGTCAATGCCTCGATCGATGGTGACGACATCATCTATCACGGCTACTCGGACATCTCGATCGCCGTGTCGACCGAGAAGGGTCTGGTGACCCCGGTGCTGCGCAACGTCGAGCGCATGTCGTTCGCCGACATCGAAAAGACCATCGCCGACTACGCCAAGAAGGCCCGTGACGGCAAGCTGAGCCTGGAAGAACTCCAGGGCGGCACCTTCACCGTGACCAACGGCGGCACCTTCGGCTCGCTGCTCTCGACCCCGATCATCAACCCGCCGCAGAGCGCCATCCTGGGCATGCACGCCATCAAGGAACGTCCGATCGCCCAGAACGGCCAGGTCGTGATCGCGCCGATGATGTACCTGGCGCTGTCCTACGATCACCGCATCATCGACGGCAAGGATTCGGTCCAGTTCCTGGTGGACATCAAGAACCAGCTGGAAAACCCGGGCCGCATGCTGTTCGGCCTGTAAGACCTCCCACCCCTCCGCGCCTGCGCGGAGGGGTTCTGGTAAAGAAACAAGGAACTATCAATGGCTGAACAATTCGACGTCGTCGTCATCGGTGCCGGTCCGGCCGGCTACCATGCCGCCATCCGCGCCGCGCAGCTGGGTCTGAAGACCGCCTGCATCGACGCTGCGCTGGGCAAGGACGGCAAGCCGGCCCTGGGCGGCACCTGCCTGCGCGTGGGCTGCATCCCGTCCAAGGCGCTGCTGGATTCCTCGCGCCAGTTCTGGAACATGGGCCACATCTTTGGCGACCACGGCATCAGCTTCAAGGACGCCAAGATGGACGTCGAGGCGATGGTTGGCCGCAAGGACAAGATCGTCAAGCAGTTCACCGGCGGCATCGCCATGCTGTTCAAGGCGAACAAGGTCACCGCGTACTACGGTTTCGGTGAACTGCAGCCGGGCAACATCGTCAAGGTGAAGCAGCACGACGGCTCGGAAGTCGAGCTGAAGGGCACCAACGTCATCATCGCCGCCGGTTCGGATTCGATCGAACTGCCGTTCGCCAAGTTCGACGGCGAGACCATCGTCGACAACGTCGGCGGCCTGGACTTCACCGAAGTCCCCGCTCGCCTGGCCGTGATCGGTGCCGGCGTGATCGGCCTGGAACTGGGCAGCGTCTGGAAGCGCCTCGGTTCGGAAGTGACCATCCTGGAAGCGCTGCCGGACTTCCTGGCCGCGGCCGATGCCGAAGTGGCCAAGACCGCCTTGAAGGAATTCAAGAAGCAGGGCCTGGACATCCGCCTGGGCGCCAAGGTCTCCAAGGCCGACGTGACCGGCAAGGGCAAGAAGAAGGAAGTCGCCCTGACCTACACCGATGGTGAAGGCGAGAAGAGCCTGATCGTGGACAAGCTGCTGGTGGCCGTCGGCCGTCGCGCCGCCACCAAGGGCCTGCTGGCCGAAGGCACCGGCGTCAAGATCAACGAGCGTGGCCAGATCGAAGTGGACGCGCACTGCCACACCGGCGTCAATGGCGTCTGGGCGGTCGGTGACTGCGTGCGCGGCCCGATGCTGGCACACAAGGGCTTCGAGGAAGGCATCGCCGTGGCCGAGCTGATCGCGGGCCTGCCGGGCCACGTCAACTTCGACACCATCCCGTGGGTGATCTACACCGAGCCGGAGCTGGCCTGGGTCGGCAAGACCGAGCAGCAGCTCAAGGACGAAGGCATCCCGTACAAGGCGGGCAGCTTCCCGTTCGCCGCCAACGGCCGTGCCGTGGCGATGATCGAGCCGACCGGCTTCGTGAAGGTCCTGGCGCATGCCGAGACCGACCGCATCCTGGGCATGCACCTGGTCGGCGCGAACGTCTCCGAGCTGGTGCACGAAGGCGTGCTGACCATGGAGTTCAGCGGTTCGGCCGACGACCTGGCGCGCATCTGCCACGCCCACCCGTCGCTGTCCGAAGTGGTGCATGACGCCGCGATGGCCGTGAGCAAGCGCGCGATCCACAAGGCCAACTGAGCCCTGTTGGTGGCGTAACGAAAAACCCCGCCTCGGCGGGGTTTTTTTATGGGCGGTCGGTGAGGTAGACCGCTGCCGCCGGGTAGTGCCGGCCGCTGGCCGGATCCGCGCCATGGGTAGTGCCGGCCGCTGGCCGGCTCCACGTAATCCGGACAGAAAGAGCAGCCGGCCACCGGCCGGCACTACCCCCGCTCCCCGGGGTGTCTCAGGCCGTCGCGACGCGGCCGCCGCCCAGGACCCGCGCCGGCAGCATCAACAGCGCGCCCAGGAAGGCAAACAGTGCCGAAAAGGTGATGCCCACCAGGCGGAACGGCAGGCTGATCAGCCACACGAACGGCCACGCCACCAGGGCCAGGATCGCCAGCGGCCAGCACAGCACGAACAGCAGGCACCACACGCCCAGGGCGAACAGGGTCTTCATCGTCGGTCTCCGTTGGCGGCACCCTGCCGCCCGCAGACCACCATCGCGCGCGGCGTGCGCGCGCTGCAACGGGTTTGCGACGAAACCGGCGATAGGCCGATGAAACGGTGGTGCCGGCCGCTGGCCGGCTCCGCACGATGACAGTTTCAATGGTCGTGCCGGCCGCTGGCCGGCTCCGCACGATGACAGTGCCATGGGAGCCGGCCAG
>NZ_JBEUMH010000022.1:0-19150 GCF_041080745.1 Stenotrophomonas sp. JAG2
GCCTCGCCAGGATCTACGCGATCCCGTCGCGTGAGAACCATGATTGCGTGGTTGCCGGCCAGCGGCCGGCACTACCGGGCCGCTGCCAGAGCTTTCGACTTGGCGTACAGCCGTTCGGCCTGCTTCGGGTCCCCCAGCGCGGAGTAGGTCTCCGCCAAGCTGTCCCACGCATTGGGCGAGCATGGGAACAGCGTAGTGTTGAGAGTAAAGATGTGCACGGCGGTGGCGTGGCCCAGGTTCTCGGCCACGGCGTAGCCCACGCGATTGATGTCCTGCTCCAGCGTCGCCTGATCACCGCGCCCGGTGTTGGTGAACCACTGTCGCAACGCGGTTGTGCGTGCGGCCGTATGGGGCTCCAGCGCGTAGGTGATCAGCGTTTCCGACAGTGTCGCGCGGGGGAACTGCGTTGGGGCCACCGCCGCCATCGTGCTGTCCACCAGCGTGCGTGACCACACGTTCTTCGCACTCCCGTTGGTGAGGTAGATGAAGCTGTAGGTATCCCCGGCCAGGCCGTTGGTGAAGGCGATCCGCGCCCGCACCCGCGTGCCACCGTCATGCCCCACCATGCGGTAGTCGCCGCTTTCCTCGAATTCCCAACCAGTGGAGAAGCCGCTGCGTCGTCCGTTGCTCAACAGCTGCGGCTGCCACAGACGTTGCAGCGTGGCACGACGCACCAGCTCCCCGCGGGTCAGGGCCAGCAGGAAGCGGTCCAGATCACCGAGGGTGGTATGCAGTGCGGCATGCCCGTAGGCATAGGATGGCCACGCGATATCGTCTTCGCGCTGCAGCGAACCCTGCTTGCCGATGTACGCGATGGCGGTGTTTTCCTGCGCGGCGCCCTCCGGACCCAGCGAGGTGTGCGTCAATCCCAGCGGGCGCAGCACACGTTCTTCGACGATCTGCGTATAGGGCTGCTGGTACTGCGCTTCCAACAGCGCGGTGAGGACCAGATAGTTTGTCTGCGTGTACCGGTTGACGGTGCCCGGGGCGAACTGGAGCGGCGCAGTGTCGAGCGCCTTGAATACATCCGCCAGCGTGGCCGGAAGGGGATCGCCCTGCGGGGTGACTATCTTGCCGTCGTGGGTCTGGAAATACTCAGGAACCCCCGACGCGTGATCGAGGAACTGCTGCACGGTGATTGCCCGCCAAGCCTCCGGCAGATCCGGCAGATAACGGCTGGCCGGCGCGTTCATCTCAATCCAGCCGGCTTCCACCCGTTGCATGACCAAGGTGCTCACCAGCAGTTTGGCCAGCGAATAAGCGTTGAACACCGTCTCGGGTGTCACCGGCCGGTGCGTCGTCAGGTCGGCCTCTCCAGCGATGGCCTGCGCGAGAAGCTTGCCGTCGTGCCGTATCAGCACCGACTGACCGGCGATGCCATAGCGCTCCGCGTTGGCATGGAGCTGCCGGGTGATCCGAGTGTCTAGGTCATCGGCACGGGCGGCGCCGGACGGTGTCGATAACGCGGTCAGCAGGACGGCTACACAGGCGAAACGACGCATTGCGGGCATCCCCGTAGGTGAGCCAGCACAGTAGGAAGGGTGGATACGCCGGTCAATGCGACGGAAGTCACCCCCGGCCATGAAAAGGCCCCGGCACTTGGCCGAGGCCTCCCAGATCAGCCCAGAATCCCAGGCAGATCCAGCCCCTTTTCCTTCGCGCAGTCCACCGCGATCGCATACCCCGCGTCGGCATGCCGCATCACGCCCGTGGCCGGGTCGTTCCACAGCACGCGCGCGATGCGCTTGGCCGCCGCTTCGGTGCCGTCGCAGACGATGACCATGCCCGAATGCTGCGAGAAGCCCATGCCGACGCCGCCGCCATGATGCAGCGACACCCAGGTGGCGCCGCTGGCGGTGTTGAGCAGGGCGTTGAGCAGCGGCCAGTCGGAGACGGCATCGGAGCCGTCCTGCATGGCCTCGGTTTCGCGGTTGGGCGAGGCGACGCTGCCCGAATCCAGATGATCGCGCCCGATCACCACCGGCGCCTTCAATTCGCCGTTGGCGACCATCTCGTTGAAGGCCAGACCGAGTCGATCACGATCGCCCAGGCCGACCCAGCAGATGCGCGCAGGCAGGCCCTGGAACTTGATCTTCTCGGCGGCCATGTCGAGCCAGCGGTGCAGGTGCGGGTTGTCCGGGATCAGTTCCTTGACCTTGGCATCGGTCTTGGCGATGTCCTCCGGATCGCCGCTGAGTGCGGCCCAGCGGAACGGGCCGATGCCGCGGCAGAACAGCGGGCGGATGTAGGCGGGTACGAAGCCGGGGAAGTCGAATGCATCTTCCACGCCTTCTTCCAGCGCCATCTGGCGCAGGTTGTTGCCGTAGTCCACCGTAGGTACGCCGAGCGAGTGGAAGCCGAGCATGGCGCGGATGTGGTTGGCCATCGACGCGCGCGCGGCGGCTTCCACTTCCTTCGGTGCGGAGACGCGCTTGGCGTCCCATTCTTCCACCGTCCAGCCCTGCGGCAGGTAACCGTTGACCGGGTCGTGCGCGGAGGTCTGGTCGGTCAGCAGGTCCGGCTTCACGCCGCGGATCAGCAGCTCGTCGAGCACGTCGGCAACGTTGCCGAGCAGGCCGACCGAGAGCGGCTTCTTCGCGGTGCAGGATTCCTCGATCAGGCGCAGCGCTTCGTCGAGGTCATCGGTCCAGGTGTCGAGATACCCGGTACGCAGGCGCATCTCGATGCTGCTCTTGCGGCATTCCACCGCGAGGCAGGAAGCCCCGGCCATCACCGCGGCCAGCGGCTGCGCGCCGCCCATGCCGCCCAGCCCGCCGGTGAACAGCCATTTGCCGGCCAGGCTGCCGTTGTAGTGCTGGCGGCCCATTTCCACGAACGTTTCGTAGGTGCCCTGCACGATGCCCTGGGCGCCGATGTAGATCCAGCTGCCCGCAGTCATCTGGCCGTACATCGCCAGGCCCTTCTTATCGAGCTCGTTGAAGTGGTCCCAGTTGGCCCAGCGCGGCACCAGGTTGGAGTTGGCGATCAGCACGCGCGGGGCATCGACGTGGGTGCGGAACACGCCGACCGGCTTGCCCGACTGCACCAGCAGGGTCTGGTCATCCTCGAGCCGCTGCAGGGTCTCGATGATCTTGTCGTAGCTCTCCCAGTCGCGCGCGGCGCGGCCGATGCCGCCGTAGACCACCAGCTCCTGCGGGCGCTCGGCCACGTCCGGATGCAGGTTGTTCATCAGCATGCGCAGCGGGGCTTCGGTCAGCCAGCTCTTGCAGGTCAGCGTGGTGCCGGTCGGGGCGAGGATGGTGCGGGTGGAATCGAGACGGGTCATGCAGCACTCCGGGACGTAGCGAAGTCGAGACAGGCATCGAGCACCTGCTGCAGCGTGGCGCGCAGCGGGGCGGCGTGATCGGGATCCAATGGCGTGGGCCAGCTGTGCTCATCCACGGCCTCGGGCTCGTGCATGTAGCCGCGGCAGGCCAGCTCCATCTGCAGCGTGTGCACGCCGCCCGGGATGTCGCTGTAATGGCGGGTGATGTAGCCGCCCTTGAAGCGGCCGTTGCGCACATGGCTCATGCCGCTCATCGCGCACAGGTTGTCGACCACGTCGGTCAACGCGTTGTCGCAGGTGGTATCGCCGTTGGTGCCGAGGTTGAACTGCGGCAGCTGGCCATCGAACAGGTGCGGGATGTGCGAGCGGATCGAGTGCGCGTCGTACACCACCACGGTGCCGTGCCCGGCCCGCAGGCGCGCGATCTCCGCGGCGAGCGCATCGTGGTACGGCACGAACCAGGTGTCGCGGCGGCGCGCGATCTCGGCCTCGTCCGGGCCGTGGCCATCCCGGTACAACGGCTGGTTGTCGAAGGTGGTCAGCGGGCACAGGCCGGTGGTGTTCTGGCCCGGGTACAGCGAGGTGCCGCTGGGGTCGCGGTTGACGTCGATGACCGAGCGCGACACCGCCGTGCGCACCGTGGTGGCGCCCATCTGCTGCGCGAAGGCATACAGCTCGTGTACCCACCAGTCGGCGTCTCGGCGGGCCAGCCACGGCGACAGGAACTGCGAGGCCAGTGCCTCCGGGAGTTCGGTGCCGGTATGCGGGAAGCTGACGATCAACGGCACATCGCCGCGGTGGATCTGCAGCCAGTCCGGATGCGCGGTCATGACAGCGGCTCCAGGGGCGGCAGGATGTCGCCGAGGCCTTCAGCGAGCACGCCGCTGCGCACCAGATTAGTGGCGGCGACCATGTCCGGATGGAAATAGCGGTCGTCTTCCAGCGTCGGCACCTGCGCGCGCAGGCGCTGGCGGACCGCTTCCAGCGCGTTGCTGGAGCGCAGCGGGGCGTGGAAATCGCAGCCCTGCGCGGCGGCGAGCAGCTCGATGCCGATCACGTTGGCGGCGTTTTCGGCCATCGCCATCAGGCGGCGCGCACCGTGTGCCGCCATCGAGACGTGGTCTTCCTGGTTGGCCGAGGTCGGGATCGAGTCGACGCTGGCCGGATAGGCGCGCTGCTTGTTTTCCGAGACCAGCGCAGCGGCGGTGACCTGCGGAATCATGAAGCCGGAGTTGAGGCCGGGCTTCGGGGTGAGGAAGGCGGGCAGGCCGGACAGCGCCGGGTCGACCAGCATCGCGGTACGGCGCTCGCTGATCGAGCCGATCTCGCATACCGCCATCGCCAGCATGTCCGCCGCGAAGGCGACCGGCTCGGCGTGGAAGTTGCCGCCGCTCAGCGCCTCGTTGGTATCGGTGAACACCAGCGGATTGTCGGAGACGCCGTTGGCTTCGATCGCCAGCGTGGTGGCCGCCTGGCGCATCACGTCGAACGCGGCGCCCATCACCTGCGGCTGGCAGCGCAGGCAGTACGGATCCTGCACGCGCACATCGTTGTCGCGGTGCGATTCGCGGATCGCCGAGCCCTGCATCAGGGTGCGCAGCGCGGCGGCGGTGGCGATCTGCCCGCGCTGGCCGCGGATGCTGTGGATGCGCGGGTCGAACGGCGTGTCCGAGCCCTTGGCCGCTTCGACCGAGAGCGCGCCGGTGACCAGCGCCGCACGGAACACGGTGTCGATCGCGAACAGGCCGGCCAGTGCGTAGGCGGTGGAGTACTGGGTGCCGTTGAGAAGGGCCAGGCCTTCCTTCGCGCCGAGCACCAGCGGGGCCAGGCCGACCTTGGCCAGCGCCTCGGCAGCCGGCAGGCGCTCGCCATCGACGAAGGCTTCGCCGACGCCAATCATCACGCTCGCCAGATGCGAGAGCGGGGCCAGATCGCCCGAGGCGCCGACCGAGCCCTGGCACGGAATGACCGGAATGAAGTCGTGCTGCAGGAACGCTTCCAGCAGGGCCAGCGTCTGCGGGCGGATACCCGAGGCGCCCTGGGCCAGGCTGGCCAGCTTCAGCGCCATCATCAGGCGCACCACGGGGGCCGGCATGGGCTCGCCGACGCCGGCCGCATGCGAGAGCACGATATTGCGCTGCAGGGTTTCCAGATCCTCGCGCTCGATGCGCACGCTGGCCAGCTTGCCGAAGCCGGTGTTGATGCCATACACCGGCGCGCCCTTGGCGACGATGTCGGCCACCGTCTGCGCACTGCGCAGCACGGCCGCGGCCGAGGCCGGGTCCAGCCGCACCCGCGCGCCATCGTGGATGGCGCGCCATTGCGCCAGGGTCACGGCGCCGGGGTGCAGGGTCAGGGTAGTGCTCATGGAATCTCCAGACATCACAGGGTTCATGCGGGTTGGCCGCGCATCACGCGGGCGTGCAGGGGGTTGAAGCCCATGCGGTAGACAAGGTCGGCAGGCGCCTCGATGTCCCACAGGGCGAGGTTGCAGTCCAGGCCGACCGCCAGCCGGCCGATCCGTTCGTGCCGGCCCAGTGCACGCGCCGCTTCGCGGGTGAACCCGGCGATGCATTCGTCCACGGTCATGCGGAACAGGGTGGCGGCCATGTTCATCGCCAGCAGCGGGCTGGTCAGTGGCGACGTGCCCGGGTTGGAATCGGTGGCCAGTGCCAGTGGCACCCCGGCCGCGCGCAGTGCGGGGATCGGGGGCAGGGTGGTGTCGCGGGTGAAGTAGAACGCGCCCGGCAGCAGCACCGCCACGGTGCCGGCGCTGCGCATCGCGGCGATGCCGTCGGCGTCGAGGTGTTCGATATGGTCGGCCGACAACGCGCCGTGGCGCGCCGCCAGGGCAGCACCGTGCTGGTTGCTGAGCTGCTCGGCGTGGATCTTGATCGCCAGCCCGTGCTGCTGCGCGGCGACGAAGACCTCCTCGGCCTGCGCGGCGCTGAAGGCGATGTTCTCGCAGAACACGTCCACTGCTTCGGCCAGTCCGGCGGCCGCAACGGCCGGAATCATGACGTTGCAGACCTCGTCGATGTACTCCTGCGCCTCGCGGCCCGGCGGAATCGCATGCGCGCCGAGGAAGGTCGGCACGATCTCGACCGCGCGCCGGCGGCCCAGCTCGCGCGCGACCTGCAGCTGCTTGGTCTCATCGGCCAGGGTCAGCCCGTAACCGGATTTGATCTCCAGCGTGGTGATGCCTTCGGCCAGCATGGCGTCCAGCCGCGGCAGGCTGGCGGCCAGCAGGTCGGCCTCGCTGGCGGCGCGGGTGGCGCGCACGGTGGAGACGATGCCGCCCCCGGCGCGGGCTATATCGGCATAGCTCACGCCCTGCAGGCGCTGCTCGAACTCGCCGGCACGGTTGCCGGCATAGACCAGATGGGTATGGCAGTCGATCAGGCCGGGGCTGATCCAGCGCCCGTCGCAGTCGATGCGCTGGGCCGGCTGCAGATGATCGGCCGAACCCGCCGCCCCCACATGCACGATGCGGCCATCGGTGGCGGCGATGACGCCCTCCTCGATCACGCCCAGGCCCGGGCCGTCGACGGTGATCAGGTTGGCGTGGTACCAGAGGGTGTCACAGTGCATGGCAGCAACCACATCGGTGTATATGTCTATACAATATAGGCGCCTCTTCCGGGATGTCCAGTGATGCCAGCCAACCCCGCACCGATCCTTCGTTTCCATGCTGCCCACGCGCTGCTGCCACACGGCTGGGCGCGCGATGTGCGCATCCTCAGCCAGGGCGGCACGCTTATCGAGGTGACCGAAGGTGTGTCGGCCGAACCGGGTGATACCGCGCTGGCGATCGCGCTGCCGGGCCTGGGCAACCTGCACAGCCACGCCTTCCAGCGCGGCATGGCCGGGCTGACCGAGATCGGCGGCAACAGCGGCGACAGCTTCTGGAGCTGGCGCGAGCTCATGTACCGTTTCCTGGCGCATCTGCAGCCCGAGGCCATGCAGGCGATCGCCGAGCAGGCCTATGTGGAAATGCTGGAATCCGGCTTCACCCGGGTCGGTGAGTTCCACTACCTGCACCACGGGCCGGATGGGGTGCCGTATGCCAACCGCGCCGAGATGGCCGAACGCATCGCCGCCGCTGCCCACTCCAGTGGCATCGGCCTGACCCTGTTGCCGGTGTTCTACGCGCATGCCGATTTCGGTGGCGCGGCGCCGAACCCGGCCCAGCGCCGTTTGATCCACGACGTCGACGGTTTTGCTGAACTGCTGCAGGGCTGCACGCGCGCGCTGCAGGGCCAGGACGATGCGGTGCTCGGTTTCGCCCCGCACAGCCTGCGCGCGGTGACCGGCGAGGAGCTGTCGGCGCTGCTGCCGCTCAACCAGGGGCCCGTCCACATCCACATCGCCGAACAGACCCGCGAGGTCGATGCCTGCGTGGCCTGGAGTGGCATGCGGCCGGTGCAGTGGCTGTACGAGCACGCCCCGGTGGATGCGCGCTGGTGCCTGGTCCACGCCACCCACATCACCGAGGCGGAGATGCAGCAGATCATCGCCAGCCGTGCGGTGGCCGGGCTGTGCCCGATCACCGAGGCGAACCTGGGCGACGGGCTGTTCCCGATGCAGGCCTTCGCGCGTGCCGGTGGCCGGTTCGGCGTGGGCTCGGACTCCAACGTGCTGATCGACGCGGCCGAAGAACTGCGCCTTCTCGAGTACGGCCAGCGCCTGCAGCTGCAAGGCCGCAACGTGCTGGCCCCGGGCGATGGTCAGTCCACCGGCCGCTGGCTCTACGAACAGTCGTTGAACGGTGCTGCGCAGGCCCTGGGCGTGAGCGCCGGGCTGCAGGCCGGCGCGCCGGCCGACCTGGTCGAACTCGATCCGGACCACCCGGCGCTGATCGCCCGCGACGGCGATGCCTTGCTTGACAGCTGGGTGTTCGCCGCACGTAATGGCGCCGTGCGATCGGTGTGGCGCCAAGGGCGCCAGTTGATCCGTGACGGTCGCCACCCGCAACGCGAGGCGGTGGCCGCACGGTTCGCCGCGGCACTTCGACCGTTGTTGGGGGTCTGACCCGACCCTCCCATGCAGGAATCCAGAGTGACGGGCAAGAAAGCAGCAACCCTCAATCAGCGCATCCGTGCTGATCTGGAAAGCCGCATCCTCAGTGGACAGTGGGAGCCTGGCTTCCGCATCCCCTACGAACACGAGCTGATGGAGCAGTACGGCTGCTCGCGGATGACCGTGAACAAGGTGCTGACCGCGCTGGCCGAGAGCGGCATGATCGAGCGCCGCCGCCGTGCGGGCTCGTTCGTCGCGCGCCAGCCGCCACACCTGGAACAGGTCGCGCTGGAAATCCCCGACATCGCGATGGCGGTGGAAGCGCGTGGCCATGTCTACGGGTACCAGCTGCTCGAGCGTGCCTACCGGCGCCCGCGTGAGCAGGTGGCCGAGGAAACCACATTGGCCGGCGGCGAGAAGCTGCTGGCGATCCGCTGCCTGCACCTGGCCGATGGCCGGCCGCTGGCGCTGGAGCACCGCCTGATCAGCCCGGTCGGCGTGCCGGAGGTGCTGGCGGTGGACTTCGAGACGACGGCGCCGGGCAGCTGGCTGCTGCAGAACGTCTCGTGGACGCGCGCCCAGCATCGGATCAGCGCCTGGGGCGCCGATGACGCGGCAGCGACGCTGCTGCAGGTCAAACCCGGCACGGCGTGCCTGGTCATCGACCGCCTCACCTGGCGCGGCGAGCAGCCGATCACCTGCGTGCGGCAGATGTTCCTGGGCGATGCCTACGATCTGGTCGCCCGGTTCTCGCCGGGCGCGCGCTGAGCCTTACAGCGTCGTGCACTGCCGCCAGCGGACCGGCTCATCCACGCCCGGGCGCGGGTTGAGCTGGATGCGCACGGTGCGCAGCGCCGGATAGCGGACCACTTCCTCGCAGATCAGCGGCCAGATCGTGTCGATCTCGCCGGTGCGGTTGATCGCCAGCGTCTGCCGGGTCAGCCAGATGCCGCTGGCCACGCCGGGGCGGGTAGCGACTTTACGTGACAGTTCCTGCTGATAGCGGTCCAGCGTGGCGTCGTCCGGGTTGGCGTCCATCGCCGACGGGGCGCTATCGGCGGAGCGCTCTTCAGCGGCCTCAGGCGCTGGCGGGGCTGTCGTCGCCGCCGCGGTGGGCTGGGCGCTGCCCGGTGCGGGTGCTGTCGCTGCCCACTCCTTTTCCAGCCCGGCGGTCAGCGAGCCCAGCCCGACCAGCAGGCCCAGCGTCACCGCCCCCAGCGCTGCGATCGAGATACGGCGGATCGCCTCGCCACGGGCGCCGGCCTCTACCCGGGCTTCCATGTCGCCCGGCAGGTAAGGCTTCAGCAGCGGCCACAGCAACGGGCCGTCGAGCACCTCCACCCCCTGTTTTTCAGCGGCGATGCGACCGTCGCGTTCGACCTTGCCCTCGGTGATCAGGATCCCGCCACGGGCACCGGCCAGGCGCGCGGCGGCGCCCAGCTCGTTCACCGCCGCCGTGCCGATCCGGTAGGCGCGGCCGTGCTTGCACGACAGCAGCCAGCGTTGCGGGCCATCGTGCATCAGGAAATCGCTGCGCGGTTCGCGGCTGTCGGCGGCCTCGTCGGGCACGTCCTGCAGGCCGCGCTGCTCGTGCATCGCACGCCGCACGATCAGGGAAAACTCGCGCCAGTGCATGCCGGCCAGGGCATTCAGGCCGAGCTGGGTCTCCTTGCGCTTCCGTTTGATCAGCCAGAAGTAGGCCGTGGCCACGAACCAGGCAATGAGGGCCAACAGCAGGGCCAGGATCCAGGAGAGCATGCAGGGGGATATGAACAGGGAAGTGCGACAGACAGTTTATATGCGCCTTTGCACGTCTGCGGCGCGTCGTTTCCGGGGCGTTTCGCATCCGGCGATCACGTCAGTGACGGCGGTCTCACTTTGCGCCGATCCGCCCACCGGCCGCCCACAAAAAACCCGCCAATCCAGAGCCGTGAGGGGAGGGAACAAACGGCGGTGGAAGCGATTGGCGGGTCGGTTTCGATTGTCAACAAAGTTCTGCTGCTTTGCAACAATCGAGGGATCAGGCGTCGGAGGTGGGCGACTGGTGGGTGCCCGGCGACGGTGCGCCGGACGGCGAGGCATTGCGGGCCTCGGCCCGGTTGACCCGGGTGTTCAGCGCATCGATGCGGGCGTTGAGCGCGGCGACATCCTCGGCGGTCGGGATGTGCAGGCGCTTGAGCACGCCCTGGACCCGGTCATCGAAGGCCTTCTCGACCTTGTCCCAGGTGCCGCTGGCTTTCTCGCGGGCCTCGCCGAGGTGCTCCTCGACATTGTCGCGCCAGCGCGGCGCATCGCCGGTCTGCTCGCGGTTGCGGGCCTCGATGTTCGCGCCTTCCTTGACCAGGTTGTCGAAGACGCGGCTGCCTTCGGCCTGCGCACGCCCGAAGGCGCCCAGGCCCGCCAGCCAGATCTGCTGGGCCGAATCGGTCAGCTTGCGCGAGAAGCGCTCGGCCTGATCCTGCAGCGAGGGCTTCTCGCCGGGGATGCGATCGTCGAAGTCGTTGGGTGAATTCATGGGGCGATCCCTTGGGTGGACACCCTTGGATCGTATGCATCGCCGGCTTCAAGCGATGTGATGGCCGGCGCCTGTGCGACGCCGGGCCGTACGTCGGTTCAGCCGAGCTTTTCCTTGAGCACGCGCTGGATCTCGCTCTCCACCATGCCCTTCATCGCCGACAGCAGGAAGCCGAGCTTGGCGGTGACCTGCACCTGGCCGGGCTGCAGGGCGATCTCGCCGTCCACGCCGGAGCCGCTGAAGTTCAGCACATCGCCGACCCAGTTCGATTGCAGGCCGAAACGCTCGGACAATTTGGCGGCGACGTCTTCGATGGCCTGGCGCGCATTTTCAGCGGGCAGGGAATGGGGATGACGGATATCAATGCTGGACATGCGGACTCCTGGCGGACAACAGCGCGGATTTGGGCGTGCATTGTGCGCATCCTCAGGCACAACTCCAAGGTCTGCGTCACACTTCTTCTTCCCTGACATTCAACCTGCTAGGCTGCGCCGCGTGCAGAACCTGCTAGTTCACTTCACTCAACGCCAACACCCCGACCAGCCGCTGCGGCCCGGGGTGCAGCGCATCGTGCGTCATGCTTCGGGCACTGTCCGGCTTGGCGATGACACCCCCGGCACCCTGCTGCTGGCCCAGTTCTGCCTGGACGACCGTGGCCTGTGGCTGCAGGTGGCCAACGGCATCCGTGGCATTCACGTCAACGGCCGCCCCGTGCGCCGGATGGCGCTGCTGCGCGCCGGTGACGCCGTCTACGCCGATGGCGTGGAGATGGTGGTGCAGGGCGATTGCGAGGCGCTGGTCCATGCGCCGCCGCGCAGCGACGATGGCGGCGACGACCAGCGCCTGCTGCGCGGGGTCGGCGGCCAGCACCACGGGCGCAGTTTCACCCTCGACCGGCCGCGCGTGATCGGGCGCGGTCCGGAGGCGGACATCGTCATCGACGACCCGGCCTTCGCCGAGCAGCACGCGCGCCTGGAACAGCACGGCGAACGCCTGCTGCTGCGCGACCTGGGCGCAGGCGAGTCCACGCGGGTCAATGGCGTCACCGTTCGCCATTGCTGGCTGCAGCCCGGCGACCAGCTGGTCTTCGATGCCCAGCACCGCTTCGTGCTCGAAGTCCCGCACGACGGCCGCAAGCGCATCGTGATCGAGGAAGAGGACGATGGCTTCGAAGCACGTCAGCGCCCGGAACCGGTCGCTGCGCCCAAGCGCGTGAGCCGCTGGCCGTGGCTGCTGGCCAGTGCACTGCTGCTGGCGGCCGCCCTCAGCGGTCTGCTCTGGTTCGGGGCGCGGTAAACGTCATCGCATCCGCGCTGACGCCCCGTGATTTGCTACGCAAACCACGGGCCCCGCGTGACATTGCTTGCAGACCCCGCCGCGTCGCGGCGCCCCCTGACTCAGGGGGCTCGCCTCCAGACATATGGCGGTGGCTCTGGCAGACAGCCGGGCCCTGGATAGATTCGTTTGCAACCAAATTCGCCTTGTCCTGCAAGGCCTAAAGGCTGGTGCGCTGCGGCATACTAGGGGTCTTGCCCCATAGGTGTGACATGACGCGCGCGTTCAATTTCAGTGCCGGCCCTGCAACCCTGCCGGAATCGGTCCTGCGCCAGGCGCAGGAAGAGATGTTGGAGTGGAACGGCGCGGGCGCCTCCATTGTCGAAATGAGCCACCGCGGCCCGGAGTTCATGGCCGTCGCCGCCCAGGCCGAGGCCGATCTGCGCCGCCTGATCGGCATCCCGGACGACTACGCGGTGCTGTTCCTGGCCGGTGGTGCGACCACCCAGCAGGCCCTGCTCGCGCTCAACTTCGCCCAGCCCGGCCAGACCGTGGATTACGTGCTCACCGGGCACTGGGGCAAGACCGCGATCAAGCAGGTCAGCCCCTATGTCACGGTCAATGTCGCCGCGAGCAGCGAGGCCAACGGCTTCCACGACATCCCGGCGCGGGCCGGTTGGCAGCTCTCCGATGACGCGGCCTACGTGCACATCACCGCCAACGAAACCATCCACGGGGTCGAGTTCCGTGACACCCCGGACGTGGGTGACGCGCCGCTGTTCGCCGATTTCAGCTCCTCGATCGCCAGCGAGCCGCTGGATGTCAGCAGATACGGTCTGATCTATGCCGGCGCGCAGAAGAACCTCGGCCCGGTCGGCGTATCGGTGGTGATCGTGCGCCGCGACCTGCTCGAGCGCACTGGCCAGCCGCGTGCGGACATCTTCGATTACCGCTCGCACGTCGCGCGCGATTCCATGCTCAACACGCCGCCGACCTGGAACTGGTACCTGGCCGGGCTGGTGTTCCAGTGGATGCTGGCCGAAGGCGGCGTGGAAGAATTCGCACGCCGCAACGCGGTCAAGTCGGGCCTTATCTACGAGGCGATCGACCAGTCCGGCGGCTTCTACCGCAATGAAGTCGTCCCGGCCGCACGCTCGCGCATGAACATCCCGTTCTTCCTGCCCGACGAGGCGCTCAACGCGCGTTTCGTCAGTGAATCCAAAGCCGCCGGCCTGCTGGCGCTGAAGGGTCACAAGGCGGTCGGCGGCATCCGTGCTTCGCTGTACAACGCCATGCCGGTGGAGGGCGCGCAGGCGCTGGCCGCCTTCATGCGCGATTTCCAGCAGCGCAACGGCTGACGCATTCGTTTTTCCCGGGGCGCTCGCCGCCCCACCGCAATTGGAACCCAGATGGCCAACAAACCCGCCAAGCCCAAGGCTGCCAAGCCAGCGCCGACCCCGCCCAAGGCGGCTGCCCCCGCGAAGAAGGCCAAGGCCGCCAAGCGCGATGCTGCGCCGGCCGTTGCCGCGCCCGTGCTGTCGGACGTGCGCGCCAAGATCGACCATATCGACCGCAGCATCCAGGCACTGATCGCCGAACGCGCCAACTTCGCCCACCAGGTCGGCAAGGCCAAGGGCAAGCTCGCCGCCGCAGTGGACTACTACCGCCCCGAGCGCGAAGCGCAGGTGCTGCGCATGGTGGTGGACCGCAACGAAGGCCCGCTCAGCGATGAAGTGCTGGTCCACGTCTACCGGGAAATCATGTCCGCCTGCCTGGCCCAGCAGGAACCGCTGAAGATCGGTTACCTCGGCCCGGAAGGCACTTTCAGCCAGCAGGCCGTGCTCAAGCATTTCGGCCGCTCCGCGCTGGGCCTGCCGCTGGCCAGCATCGAAGAAGTCTTCCAGGAAGTGGAAGCGGGCAACGCCGATTTCGGCGTGGTGCCGGTGGAAAACTCGGGGCAGGGCACGATCCAGATCACGCTGGACATGTTCCTGACCTCCAACTTGAAGATCTGCGGTGAAGTGGAGCTGCGCGTGCAGCAATACCTGATGTCGCGCAGTGGCCGGCTGGAGGATGTCGAACGCGTCTACGGCCACCCGCAGTCGTTCATGCAGACCTCCTCGTGGCTGCGCGCCAATCTGCCGAAGGCCGAGAAGATTCCGGTCTCCAGCAACGCCGAGGGCGCGCGCCGCGCCCGTAATGCCGAAGATGCCGCCGCGATCGGTGGCGAGAGCGCCGGGCATGTTTACGGCCTGAAGAAGGTGGTGACCAAGCCGATCCAGAACGACGCGGACAACACCACGCGCTTCCTGGTCATCGGCCGCAACATTTTCCCGACCTCCGGCCACGACCGCACCTCGGTGCTGGTGTTCATCCACGACAAGCCCGGTGCGCTGTTCGACGTGCTCAGTCCGTTCGCGCGGCATGGCATCAGCATGAACCGGATCGAGTCGCGTCCGTCGCACAACGCCAAGTGGGAATATGGCTTCTTCATCGATCTGGCTGGCCATGTCGAGGACGAGGCGATGCAGGCGGCCCTGGCCGAACTGAAAGCCCATTCGGCGCAGATCAAGATCCTCGGCTCCTATCCGGTCGCCGTGCCCTGATTCGAACGGCGCAGCCGCTTCGCGCGCTGCGCCCGGTCCGGCGCCCCTCTGGGCGCTGCGGCCCCTCCCGCACTCCGTTGCATCGCCGCCGCGGCGGCCCGCCCCATAGGATTTCCGATGACCGCTTCTCCGTACTGGATCGCCCACAAGGGCCAGCCCCTGCAGGGCAGCCTGACCATTCCCGGCGACAAGTCCGTCTCGCACCGCTCGGTGATGTTCGCCGCGCTGGCCGATGGCGTCTCGCGCATTGACGGTTTCCTGGAAGGCGAAGACACCCGCGCCACGGCGGCGATCTTCGCGCAGATGGGCGTGCGCATCGACACCCCGTCGCCCTCGCAGCGCGTCGTGCATGGCGTCGGCGTGGATGGACTGAAGGCGCCGAGCGCCCCGCTGGACTGCGGCAACGCCGGCACCGGCATGCGCCTGCTGGCGGGCCTGTTGGCTGCGCAGCCCTTCGATTCGGTGATGGTCGGCGATGAATCGCTGTCGCGCCGTCCGATGCGCCGCGTGACCGGTCCGCTGGCCGAGATGGGCGCGAAGATCGACACCGAGGCCGACGGCACGCCGCCGCTGCGGGTGCACGGTGGCCAAGCGCTGCGCGGCATTGCATTCGCCTCCCCGGTGGCGAGCGCGCAGGTCAAATCCGCGGTGCTGCTGGCCGGTCTCTATGCCGACGGCGAGACATCGGTCACCGAGCCGCACCCGACCCGCGATTACAGCGAGCGCATGCTGCGCGCGTTCGGCGTGGACATCGAGTTCTCGCCGGGCAAGGCGCGCCTGCGTGGCGGCCAGCGACTGCGCCCGACCGATATCGTGGTGCCGGCCGATTTCTCCTCGGCGGCGTTCTTCCTGGTGGCCGCGAGCGTGATTCCAGGCTCCGCGCTGCGCCTGCGTGCGGTGGGTCTCAACCCGCGCCGCACCGGCCTGCTGGCCGCGCTGCGGCTGATGGGGGCCGATATCACCGAAGAGAACCATGCCGAGCAGGGTGGGGAAGCGGTGGCTGATCTGGTGGTGCGGCATGCGCCGCTGCACGGCGCCGAGATTCCCGAAGCGCTGGTGCCGGACATGATCGACGAGTTCCCGGCGTTGTTCGTGGCTGCTGCCGCCGCGCAGGGCAACACCGTGGTGCGCGGTGCGGCCGAACTGCGGGTCAAGGAGTCGGATCGTCTTGCCGCGATGGCGACCGGCCTGCGCACGCTGGGCGTGCAGGTGGACGAAACCGAGGACGGCGCGACCATCCACGGTGGCGGCGTGCTGGGCAGCGGCACCATCGAAAGCCACGGCGACCACCGCATCGCGATGGCCTTCGCGATTGCCGGCCAGCTCAGCAGCGGCGAAGTACGGGTCAATGACATCGCCAACGTGGCGACGTCCTTCCCGGATTTCGATGGACTTGCGACCGGCGCGGGTTTTGGGCTTCGCGCCGGTTGAGATAGCGCCGGGTTCGGTCCCGCTGCTTGCGACACAAAAAAGGGAGGCCATTGGCCTCCCTTTTCGTTTCCGCCTCAGCGCATCAGGTCAGCGCTCGGTGCGGAAATCCACGGGCACGCGAACCACGCTGGCCACGGCGCGGCCGTTGTGCACCGCCGGCTCGAACTTCCAGTCGCGCACGGTGGTCAGCACCGCGCGATCCAGGTCGCGGTCACGCGTGCCGCTGCGCTGCACGATGTTGGCTTCGGTCACCTGGCCGCGGGTATCCACGTTGAGGCTGGCCACCACGCTGCCCTCCACTCCGCTGCGCAGGGCAGTACGCGGGTAAGCCGGCTTCACGTTGCTTGCCAGCGGACGGGCCTCGCGGTTGCGCACGGCGGGGGTCGCCTTGCGCTGATCGGCGGCCGGTGCGGCCTGGCGTGCAGCCGGGGCGGGCGTCGTGGCGACGGGCGCGGTTTCAGTGGCCGGCAACATACGCTGGCCGACCGGTGCATCGTTGGTATCGCCCGGGGTGGCATAACGCAGCCACACCAGTGCGGCTGCGAACATCGCCACGATCAACGCGACCCACAACCAGGGCGACGTGCGGCGGTTATGGGGCTCATCGATCACGTCGCGCTGATGCTGCGGCGAGCGGGGCATGTCCGGGGCATGGGTAACACTCATGGCTGACTCCTGGTGTCGATGTGACACCTGCAGTCTTGCCCGTACCCGGTTGCGGATGTGTCAGCGCACCGTCAACGCGATGACTGCATTCCCATCGAGGTTCAGTTTGCTGAGCCGTTGCAAAATCGCCGCGTGACGCACCGATGCATCACTGCGGCGTGAAGTCGAAGGGCACTTCCAGGCTGCCAGGCACTGGTACGCCGTTGTTCTGCGCCGGCTGGAAGCGCCAGCGGCGCACCGCGTCGGAGGCCGCGCGGTCAAGATCGCGTGAACCGCTGCGCTGGATCAACGTTACCGCCGAGGGATAGCCGGTGGCATCCACATCCACGCGTACCACCACGGTGCCGCGGTCACCGCGGCGCAATGCGGCGGGCGGATAGCTCGGCGGCGGCGACTGGTCGGCGATCGGCTGCGGGCGATCGCTCGGTGCCATCGCGTTCGGGGCTGCCGGTGCGGCGGGTACAGCGGGTGCGACCGGCGGCGGGGGCGGCGCGGTCTCCACCAGCTGCGGCTTTTCCTCGTTGACCGGCGGGGCCTTGGCGTCGGGCATGTCGCTGGAGCCGGCGGCAGCGGCCAACGGCTCGGGCAGCGGCACCACCTCGGCCACCTGCGCAGGGGTCTGCGCGGCCGGGTCGGCCTTGTAGAAGTCGTTGTTGCGGCTGCTCAGCCATACCACCAGGAACAGCAGCAGGCCTGCGCCGAATGCGATCGCGGCGATCAGGAGGCTGCGGCGGGGCAGCTGGAAGGTGATGTTCTTGCCAGAAGTCGAGCGGGAAGCAGACATGGGGCATACCGTATGGATCACCGCGATTCTGCCACGCCCGGGATGAACCGGCGGCAGAAAAACGCATAACAGGCGATAATCCCCCTCCGTACCCGTCGACCCCTCTGCCGCCATGCTCGATCCAGCCCTGCTCCGCCAACAGCCCGCCGACCTTGCCGAACGCCTGCGCTCCTCGCGCGGTTTCGAGCTGGATGTCTCCGGGCTGGAGTCGCTGGAGGCCGATCGCAAGCGCATCCAGGTGCGTACACAGGAACTGCAGAGCCTGCGCAACAGCCGTTCCAAGGCCATCGGCCAGGCCAAGGCCAAGGGCGAGGACGTCTCGGCGATCATGGCCGAAGTGGCCGCGTTCGCCGATGAGCTGAAGGCCTCGGAAGTGGCCCTGGATGCGCTGCGCGAGAAGATCGAAGCGATCGCGCTGGGCATCCCGAACCTGCCGGCCGAGGATGTACCGGCCGGCCAGGATGAATCGGACAATGTCGAACAGAAGCGCTGGGGCACCCCGCGTGCGTTCGATTTCCCGGTGCTGGATCACGTCGAGCTCGGCGCCCGCAACCGCTGGCTGGATGGCGAGACCGCGGCCAAGCTGTCCGGTTCGCGCTTCACCGTGCTGCGCGGCCCGATCGCGCGCCTGCATCGCGCGCTGGCGCAGTTCATGCTCGATCTGCACACCGGCGAGCACGGTTATGAAGAGACCAACGTGCCCGCGCTGGTCAATGCCGAGTCGCTGCGTGGCACCAGCCAGCTGCCGAAGTTCGAGGACGACCTGTTCAAGACCGCCGTGGGCGACTCCACGCGCTACCTGATCCCGACCTCGGAAGTGCCGCTGACCAACATCGTGCGCGATGAGATCATCGACGCCGAGCAGCTGCCGCTGCGCATGACCGCCCATTCGCTGTGCTTCCGTGCCGAAGCCGGCAGCGGTGGCCGCGACGTGCGCGGCATGATCCGCCAGCACCAGTTCGAGAAGGTGGAACTGGTCGCCGCGTGCACCCCGGCACAGAGCGATGAAGAGCACCAGCGCATGACCCGCTGCGCGGAAGTCGTGCTGGAAAAGCTCGGCCTGCCGTACCGCAAGGTGCTGCTGTGCACCGGCGACATGGGCTTCTCGGCCATCAAGACCTATGACCTGGAAGTGTGGCTGCCCTCGCAGGACACCTACCGCGAGATCTCGTCGTGCTCCAACTGCGGTGATTTCCAGGCCCGTCGCATGCAGGCCCGCTGGCGCAACCCGGAGACCAGCAAGCCCGAGCTGCTGCATACGCTCAACGGCTCCGGCGTGGCCGTCGGCCGCGCGATGATCGCGGTGATGGAGAACTACCAGAACGCCGACGGCAGCATCACCGTGCCGGACGTGTTGAAGCCCTACATGGGCGGGCTGGACGTCATCGGCTGATCCAGCGCCGCGACGCATGAAAAAACCCGCCGAAAGGCGGGTTTTTTGTTGGTGCCCCGGTAGAGCCACCCGATGGGTGGCTGCCGTTCCGGTCATGCATCACCCGCAGCCACCCATGGGGTGGCTCTTATCTCTTGCCGATCTGGCACTTTAGGTGCCGAGAGCCCGGCGTGGG
>NZ_JBEUMH010000023.1:0-17818 GCF_041080745.1 Stenotrophomonas sp. JAG2
GCGCGGCGCGGCGGCTCGGCCACCGGCGCAGGCGCCCGGGCAGGCGCGGCGGCCGGCTCGGCCTCGGCGCGTTCGTACTGGGCGCGGAACTTGGCCAGCAGCGGCAGGCCGAGCTGCTGGGAGAGCAGGTCGGTTTCGGTGGTGCCGTAGGCCAGCGCGACCGGCAGCACGCCGGCCTTGCGCAGGCCATCCAGCAGCGCCTTGGCGGTGGCCACGTCGGGCATCCTGCTGAGCCCGCCGAAATCCAGGATGACCGCGGCCCGCCCGAACAGCTTCGGGGCACGCGCGACGCGTTCCTGCATTTCACGGGTGAGGCGTTCGACGTCGAGGGTGCGGATACGCAGGTTGGCGATGCCGACCTGGCCGATCTTCAGTTCACCGGCCTGTTCAAAATCCATGTTCGCCGCCACCGATCAGGTCCCCGTCTGCTGCTGGACGCGCAGCGGCTCGCGGCGATGGCCCACCCAGGGCACATCCGGCAACTGGTCGCCGTAGGTGTCGTGCACCCACTGGTAACTGCACAGGTCCTTGAGCAGCATGCTGGCGCGCACATCGACGTGGGCCATGTTGTTCTGGCCGACCTCGCGGAAGCCGAAGCTGCCGTGGAAGAGCAGGGCGGCATCGGCACCGTGGTCCAGGAAGACCTCGCAGGTCAGCTGCGGGTAGCGCAGCTCGGCGTAGCTCTGTGCATCGGCATAGAACGCACGGCCGACGCCACCGCCGCGACGGCGGCTGGCGACCACGATGCGGTCGATATAGAAGAATTTGCTGCCCAGCTGCTGCTTGAACCAGGCGAAGTTGCTGCTGTCGTGCTGGCTGTCGCTGCCGAAGCCGATCAGGAAACCGGCCAGGTTGCCGTCGCGCTCGGCGACGCGGAAATACTCAGCGCTTTCATAGAACAGACGCAGGCGGGCGGCATCCAACGGCAGGATGGCCAGGCCGGCATTGTTGTTCAGGGCCAGGACGGAATCGAGCTCGTGCTCGCGCACGTCGCGGATGACAATCGACATTGTGACTCCGTGGGGTAACGCGGTTGGCCCATCGAGGGGCCCTCGGTCCGATTATTGCATGGGTGGCTTCCCCCCGCGAGCCGACAGGCATGACTTCTGTGGGAGTGCAGGGGAACAGGTTCAGCCTACTATGCGTCCATGTTGGGATACCTCAGCCACACCCGAGTACTGCGACTGGCCGGCCTGTTCACCTGGGTCATGGTCGGACTCCCTCTGGTTTATTCACAGTACGAAGCACTGCTGCGCCGCGGCGGTGGCGTCGATGCCTGGGCGCTGTGGCTGTTCGCCGCCTACCTGGCTTTCGGCGCCGGCTACTTCTGGCTGACCCGCGGGCTGCGCAACGGCGGCCACTCGCGCTGGTACGACCGGGTGATGCTGGTGCTGCTCACCACCTCGGCGCTGGGTGTGAGCTACCTGAGCGGCTCGGGCCTGGGCAGCATCCTGATGATGGTCGCCGCCGGCGTCATCCCGTGGATGCTGCCGGTGCGCGGCGGCGTGATCTGGCTGCTGCTCAGCCAGCTGGCGGTGCTGCCGGTCTACTACCTGATCCTGAACTTCTCGCTGTTCGAGGCGGTGATGCAGTCGCTGCTGTATGGCGGATTCTCCATGTTCATCTTCGTGACCAGCCTGGTCGCGCGCCAGCAGACCGATGCCCGGGAAGAGCAGCGGCGGCTCAACACGGAGCTGCGCGCCACCCGCGTGCTGCTGGCCGAGAGCGCCCGGGTCAACGAACGCACGCGCATCTCGCGCGAGCTGCACGACCTGCTGGGCCACCACCTGACCGCCCTCAGCCTGAATCTGGAAGTGGCCGGCCACATCACCGAGGGCCAGGCCCAGGAGCACGTGCATCAAGCCCACACCCTGGCCAAGCTGCTGCTGACCGATGTGCGCGAGGCGGTCAGCCAGCTGCGCGACAGCGGGGCGATCGACCTGGCCGCCGCCCTGCGGCCGCTGACCGAGCAGGTGCCCTCGCTGGAAATCCACCTGGACATCGACGAGCCGCTGAGCGTGGAAGACCCCGAGCGCGCCCACGTGCTGCTGCGCTGCACCCAGGAAATCATCACCAATGCGGTGCGCCATGCCGGCGCGCGCAACCTGTGGATCAAGGTCCGGCGCGAGCCGCCGGGCGTCGTGGTGCTGGAAGCGCATGATGACGGGGTGGGCGCCGACGGGATCGTGGTCGGCAACGGGTTGCGCGGGATGCGCGAGCGCCTGCAACAATGCGGTGGTGAGCTGCAGATCGAAACCCGCCGGGGACAGGGCTTCCGCCTTCGTGCCTCGGTGCCCGGCGTGCCAGTATTGATGCTGACCGCTGTCATTGAAGGAGTGCGTTGATGATTCGCGTCTGCCTGGTCGACGACCAAACCCTGGTGCGGCAGGGAATCCGCTCGCTGCTGGCGCTGGATGACGGCATCGAGGTGGTCGCCGAGGCCGCCGATGGCCGCCAGGCAGTCGAGGTGGTTCCGCAGGTCCGCCCGGACGTGGTGCTGATGGACATGCGCATGCCGGTCATGTCCGGCCTGGAAGCGCTGCAGATGCTGTCGCGGCTGAACCAGCTGCCGCCGACCATCATCCTGACCACCTTCGATGACGACCAGCTGGTGCTGGCCGGGCTCAAGGCCGGCGCCAAGGGCTACCTCCTCAAGGATGTGACCCTGGACCAGCTGGTGGGCGCGATCCGGACCGTGGCCGACGGCGGCTCGCTGGTGCAGCCGGCGGTCACCCAGCGCCTGCTGTCGGGCCTGGAGCACATGCGCAACGAGTTCGTGAGCCTGGACCGGCCGGATCCGTTGACCGACCGTGAGACCGAGATCCTGCGGCTGATGGCCAGCGGCTTCTCGAACAAGGAGATCGCCAATTCACTGGGCGTGGCCGAGGGCACCATCAAGAACCACGTGTCCAACATCCTCTCCAAGCTGGGCGTGCGCGACCGTACCCGGGCGGTGCTCAAGGCCTTCGAGCTGCAGCTGGTCTGAGCCTGGCGGGCCGGCGGAGACCTTCGGGTGGCCGCCGCTGCCGGGTATTTTCTGAAATCCGTGAAACCCTTGCAGCGCAAGCGATGCAGGGGTGTTTTCGAGCCCAGCGGCCGAATCCGGCAAAGAAATATTCTCCATCCGCTACGTGCTGACACGCGCGATGCGTTATCTTTCCGCTCCTTGTCTATGCAAAACCGCTGCCGACATGGAAACCGGTGTGCCAACCCTGATCAACAACACCGGCGAAGCCTGCTAGGATTGGCGCTTCGCTTCAATCAACCCGGCCGTGGGATCGGCCCCGGAGACTCCTGAATGACCCGTATTATCGAGTTCCTGATCGCCTTGGGGATCGTGGCTGGCCTGTTCGTCATCATTGGCGTATGTCTGCCGGGCGAGCGCCATATTTCCGAAAGCATCGAGACCAACCGCAAGATGACGATCGTGTTCGACACGGTCAACAGCCTGCGCCGCTTCAAGGACTGGAACCCGCTCTTGCTGCGCGATCCCGCCGTTGAACTGAAGCACTCCGGCCCGGCTGCCGGCGTCGGCGCACGCCTGGACTACACCTCCAAGGAAGGTTCCTTGGGCCAGGGTAGCTGGGTGATCACCGAGTCCGAGCAGAACAAGCACGTTGCGATCGCCATCGAAGACGAGAGCAAGGGTCACGACAAGGTGACCAACTTCACCCTGGAGCCGACCGGCAAGGGTGGCCGCAACGTCAAGATCACGCAGGACTACAGCGTCAAGTACGGTTTCAACCTGTTCGGTCGTTACGCGGGCCTGTACGTCAGCCGTCACGCCGGTGACGACCTGAAGCTGGGTCTGTCGCGCATGGCCAACATGCTGGCCACCGTGCCGAACGTGGACTACCGCACCGCCGAAGCCCCGCTGACCGATCTGGCCATCGTGGACGTCCCGGCCGAGGACCTGCTGGTCGTCACCGCCGGCAACGTGGATCGCGGCCAGGAGACCATCACCAAGTCCATCAAGGACAACCAGGAGTGGATCAAGCGCGTCATGGAGGCCAACAACCTCGAAGCCGCCGGTCCGTTCCGCATCATCACCACCGATTTCGGCGCCGAGAAGTACGCCTTCGACGTGGCCCAGCCGGTCAAGAAGAAGGGTGCTGAAGGCGCGACTGCCGAAGCCCTGACGGTGAAGATCGACGGTGGTGCACCGGTCAAGTACGTGCATGTTGCTCCGCACCGTTCGGCCCACGCGGCCTACACCGGCCACATGGCCGGCCTGGACATCGCCCGCAACGCCCTGCGTGCGTGGTCGGTGACCGGCGGCAACGAAGTGATCGACCGTCCGTACGAGTCCTGGAAGGACGGCGTGGAAAAGTCGTTCACTCCGGAAGGCACGTACGACATCTACTGGGCCGTCAAGTAATCCGACGGTTGCCGTGATGTAACGCACGACCTGAAACGCGCCGCTTCCTGCGGCGCGTTTTTTTTTGGCTCCGGCAGCGGGGCACTGTCTGAAGGACGCAAGCATGCTCAACCTGGAACGACGCACGCGCAAACCCTCCCTGCTGGCCGGCCTGGGCGGCCTGCTGGCAGCCACCGCGGTCGGCCTGTCCGCTTACGCCTCGCATGGCATCGCCGACCCACAGGCGCAGTCGCATGTGACCACCGCGGCGCTGTATGCGTTCGGGCATGGCGTGGCGCTGGCGGTGCTTGGTCCCACCCAGCAGAACACCCTGGGCCGGCTGGCCTTGTATGTCCTGCTGATCGGCACGTTGCTGTTCTCCGGCAGCCTGGTGGCTGGCGCACTGTGGAAGCTCAGCACCCAGCTGGCGCCGGTCGGTGGCACCGCCCTGATGGTGGGCTGGCTGGCCTACGGCCTGAATGCCCTGAGGCGCTGACATGCCCCGTTACCGCCGCGGCTTCGATGTCGATGAAGCCCACGACTGGCTGAGCCGGCGCGACCGCCGGCTGGGCACGTGGATGAAGCGGCTCGGCCCGATCCAGGCACAGCCGGGCTGGGCGAAGAGCTTCGACCCGGTCGATGCGCTGGCGCGGGCGATCCTGTTCCAGCAGCTCAGTGGGAAGGCCGCCTCGACCATCGTGGGGCGGGTGGAAACCGCGATCGGGAGCAGCCGGCTGCATGCCGATACGCTGTCGCGCATCGACGATCCGGGGCTGCGGGTGTGCGGTGTCTCGGGCAACAAGGCGCTGGCGCTGCGCGACCTCGCGCGGCGCGAGGCGGCCGGCGAAATCCCCGACCTGCGCCGGATGTCGGTGATGGACCACGACGCGATCATCGACGCCCTGGTGCCGATCCGCGGCATCGGCCGCTGGACGGTGGAAATGATGTTGATGTTCCGGCTCGGCCGCCCGGACATCCTGCCGGTCGACGACCTGGGGGTCCGCAAGGGCGCGCAGCGCGTGGACAAGGCCGAGCGGATGCCGAGCCCCAAGGAGCTGCTTGCCCGCGGCGAGAAGTGGGGTCCGTTCCGGACCTACGCCAGCCTGTACCTGTGGCGGATCGCCGATTTCACCGTGGATCCGAAGGCGACGACCAACCGCTCGCAGGACTGAAGCAGGACGGAGTCACTGGCGGGGCCGCCGCCAGCACCAGTGCCACGGTTCGTAGACGATGCCGTGCGGGTTGTCGCGCGGGTAGCTCAGCTGGAACCCGAAGCGCTCTGCATGCTCGCCCAGCCAGGCGAAGGCCGCCGTGGATTCGAACGATTCTTCGGCCGGCGGTTCGCCCGGCGTGCCGATATCCAGCGCGTAACCGCTGTGGTGCTCGCTGTAGCCCGGTGCGGCATTGACCTTCAGGATGTCCTCCACGCCCAGCCCGCGGTCGCGTTTGCGCGCGAAGATGCCGAGCTGGTAATCGTGGCTGCGGTAGCCGGAGATCGCATCCAGGGCGATGCCATCGGCGGCGGCCTGCTGGCGCAGGCGTTGCCAGCCTCGAGCAGCGTCGCGGTGCAGCCACAGGGGGCGACGGTAGCGGTCGAAACCGGCCAGGTGCAGCTGGGTCGGTTCGGCTTCCAGCGCCAGACCGGTCGCGGCTTCGTAGGCATCGGCATCAATCCCGAGGGTCTCGAGGCGATCCTGCAGCCCGCTCAGGGGCAGCACCGCGTCGGGCGCGCTGCCGCGGCGGCGATCCAGCAGCTGGCGGTCCAGTGCATCCAGCGCCGCTTCGATCCCCGGCTCGCGCATCAGGCGTGGCACCAGGGGCAGGACGCCGTGCGAAGTGGCGACGGCGAGGTAGCGGCCATCGCGCTTGCGCCGCAGCACCCACTGCGCACGGGCCAGGGCGCGCGCGTCGGCGGAGCTGCGCGCACGCAGCAGGCCGCCGGGCCAGAGTTCGATCTCGGCGGTGTTGATCAGCAGAGCAGGGGATCTACGCATGCCACCAGCTTAGTGCGCGCCCGGCGGTCCGGCCAGCGCCTGCAGCGCCTCCAGCAGCGCGCGTGGACGCTCCGGGCTGATCACCAGGGCGCTGCCATCGCGCAACGGCAGGTACAGCACCCGGCTGCTGTCGGTGATCAGGCAGAACGCCTTGCTGCGGTCCGCCATCCGGTAATGCCCGGACTGGAAGCCGGGCACGCCGTAGCCGTTGGTCTTGATCGAGGGCTTGTAACGGCCATGCTCGGCGAGATCGACGATGCGCGCCTCGTCCAGCCGCATGTCACGGACCGGCACGCGCTTGCGGTAGAAGGTCGACTGCACCTCCAGCGTGTCCTCGTGCAGCACGATGCGGCGGCGGGTGTACGCCCAGGTCAGCGCGGCCGCCAGCACCGCCAGGAATGGCAGGGTGATGAACAGTTCGGTGTGTGAGCGCTCCGGCGCATCCAGCGCGGTGCCCACCATCAGGCCGGCGACGAGCAGCAGCGGAACCCACAGCCACAGCAGCCGCCAGGGCGGTGCCGGGGCAACCTCGAAGGGGTGAGGTGCACTCACGTCATGCCTCCTTCTTGAAGATCAGCACCGACGTCGTGAAGGGAGGTGCCGACACCAGGCTGATCGCGTTGACCAGCTCCCAGCCCAGCTGGCCCTGCTTGGTCAGTTCATCCTGGATCTGCTCGGCTTTGACGATCCCCATCAGGTTGGGCTTCACTTCAACGGTGAGATAGCTCCAGCGCCTGCTCATGACTTGCTCTCCTTGTCGGTGGTGGGTTTGGGAAGGCGTCCGGCCTTGCGCAGTGCATCACGCAGCACGTATTCGATCTGCGCATTGAGGCTGCGCAGCTCGTCGTCGGCCCAGCGCTGCGCCGCCGCCAGAACATCGGCATTGATACGCAGCGGGTACGCTTTCTTTTCGGTCATGCGGGGTCCTTTATCAACAGCGCGTGCCGTCCCCTCGGCGTCGCGGGTGCATCAATACAGCGAGCCGGCGTTGACCACCGGCTGGGTGCCACGGTCCGAACACAGTACGGTCAACAGGTTGCTGACCATGTGCGCCTTGCGCTCCTCATCGAGCTGGACCACGCCGTTCTTCTGCAGTTCGGCCAGGGCCATCTCAACCATGCCGACCGCACCAGCGACGATACGCGTGCGTGCGGCGATGACGGCGTTGGCCTGCTGGCGCTGCAGCATCGCCTGGGCAATTTCCGGGGCATACGCGAGGTGGCTGATGCGCGCATCGATCACCTGCACGCCGGCATCGGCCAGGCGCTCGGCCAGCTCGTCCTTGAGGTGCTGCGAGATCTCGGCCGCATGGCTGCGCAGCGACAGCTGGCCTTCCTCGTGCTGGTCGTAGGGGTAGCTGGTGGCCATCGCGCGCAGCGCCGATTCGGACTGGATGTGCACGAAGCTCTCGTAATCGTCCACGTTGTAGACGGCCTCGGACGCATCCACCACCTGCCACACGATCACTGCGGCGATCTCGATCGGACTGCCATCGAGTTCGTTGACCTTGAGCTTCCCGCTTTCGAAGTTGCGCACGCGCTGGCTCACCTTGACCTTGGTGAAGAACGGGTTGTTCCAGCGCAGGCCGTTCTCCTTCACGGTGCCGACGTACTTGCCGAACAGGCTGACGACCACGGCCTGGTTGGGCTGCACGGTGTACAGGCCGACCAGGCTGAGCAGGGCAGTGGTGGCCAGCACCAGGCTGCCGACGATCAGTGCCGGATTGCGGTTGCCGCGCTCCACACCCACCACGAACATCCACACGGCCACGGCGGTCAGGGCCAGGACCAGCAGCAGGAAGGGCAGGCCGGACAGCGAGCGGATCGACTTCTCTTTCATGGCGGGGCGTCCTTGGGTGATTGAGTTGAAGATATCAAATTGATATCAACCTGCAAGTGCCCGGCCGGTCGGCCATGGGGCCGCCGCAGCGGCTAGAATGCCCTCCCGCCCCTGTTGCCCGGAACACCGCCATGTCCACGCTCGGTACGCCGCTGTCTCCTTCCGCCACCCGTGTGCTGCTGCTGGGATCCGGCGAACTCGGCAAGGAAGTCGCCATCGAGCTGCAGCGCCTGGGGGTGGAGGTGATCGCTGCCGACCGCTACGCCAACGCACCGGCGATGCAGGTGGCCCACCGGTCGCACGTGATCGACATGCTCGACGCGATGGCGCTGCGCGCGTTGATCGCGCTGGAGAAGCCGCACCTGGTGGTGCCAGAGATCGAGGCGATCCATACCGAAACGCTGGTCCAGCTGGAACAGGAGCAGGGCCTGCGGGTGGTGCCGACCGCGCGTGCGGCACGCCTGACCATGGACCGCGAGGGTATCCGCCGGCTTGCCGCCGAGACCCTGGGCCTGCCGACCTCGCCCTACCGCTTCGTCGATACCGACGCCGAGTACCGTGCAGCCGTGGCGGCGATCGGGCTGCCGTGCGTGGTCAAGCCGGTGATGTCCTCCTCGGGCAAAGGCCAGAGCACGTTGCGCCAGGACGCGGACATCGCGCCCGCCTGGGAATACGCGCAGACCGGTGGCCGTGCGGGCGCCGGGCGCTGCATCGTCGAGGGCTTCATCGATTTCGAGTACGAAATCACCCTGCTGACCGTTCGCCACGCGGGCGGGACGTCGTTCTGTGCGCCGATCGGGCATTGGCAGAAGGACGGGGATTACCGCGAGAGCTGGCAGCCGCAGCCGATGTCGCCGCGTGCGCTGGCGCGGGCGGAAGAGATTTCGCAGGCGATCACCGACGAGCTCGGCGGCTGGGGCCTGTTCGGGGTCGAGTTGTTCGTGAAGGGCGACGAGGTGTGGTTCAGCGAGGTGTCGCCGCGTCCGCACGACACGGGCCTGGTGACGTTGGCATCGCAGGAGTTGAGTGAGTTCGCGCTGCATGCGCGGGCGATTCTGGGGTTGCCGATCCCGGTGATCCGCCAGAGCGGTCCGTCGGCGTCGTGCGCGATGCTGGCGCATGGCGAGGGCGTGCCGTTCTTCAGCAATGTGGCCGAAGCATTGGTGCATCCGGATTCGGCGCTGCGGCTGTTCGGCAAGCCGAGCGTGCACGGGCATCGCCGTGTGGGCGTGACGCTGGCGCGTGGCGCGGATATCGACGAGGCGCGGAAGATTGCGCGTGAGGCTGCTGAGGCTATCGGGATCGAGTTGCGGTCGTCGTGAGCGTGCGGCGCATCGCTGAGTAAGCGGAAGATCGCCTCAGCGTTGCGCCCAGGGCAGGACGGTGACGTGGATGAAGGCGATCGGCGCCAGAACCGAGCCATACAACCACCACGTCCCGAATTTTTCTCCGTACCCCTTGTACCAGGCCACACACGCAGGAAGCAGGCCGATCATCGGAAACGCAATGACATGCAGGGCGATTCCAGGCCAGCCGATCATGAACACGGCGAGCAGCGCGGATACAGCGAGAATCATGACGAGGTTTCGATGCACCCGAGCGCTTCCTGCGGCAATGATGGTGTCCGCATTCTGTCATCAAGCGCGGCCTCCCTGCCAACTGGATGGCAATGCATCATGCCCTGCACACCTTGATGTAGAGCATTAAAAAAACGGCGAGCCCTTGGCTCGCCGTTTTTCCGTTCAGAACGAAGCAGGCGTTACTTCACGTCCACCCACACCAGATGGTGGTCGCTGCCGTCGGCAATCTTGGCTTCCGGGCTGTCATTGGACGGCCAGAACACGCCGCTGCCGATGTAGCTGAAGCCGACCGAGGGCAGGACGTAGTCCAGGCGCATGGTGCCGGATTTGGGGCCGAAGTCGCCGGTGGCGTGGAAGGGGGCGCCTTTGCGGACGATGCCCTTCTCGGCATAGGCCAGGCTGGTCTGCTCGGCGCCGACGCTGCGCGGGGTGGGGTAGCGCAGGACGCGGGCGTTCTCGATGAGTTCGACGATGGCCTCATGGCGGCCGTCGCCGTCGACCGGGTCGTTGTTGAGGTCGCCGAGGATGACGAAGCGTGCGTCCTGCGGAAGGCCGCCGCAGTGGCCACGGTCATCGCACAGCCACGACGTGTCACGGTCCTTGAGGTAGTCCTGCCAGAGGCGCAGTTCGTCGTGGTTGCGGGCGGCGTTGCGCTTTTCCGGACCGTCGAAGACCGGCGGGGTCGGGTGCGAGACCAGGGCGTGCACGGTGCCGTTCGGGGTGTTCACCGGAACATCCCAATGCGATTTGGACGACAGGCGCAGCTGGGACCAGACGTGGTCGTTGTAGAAGGATTTCCCGGTACGCGGGTCGATCGGGCGCAGGGCGCCGGGCATCGCGCTCCACTTCAGCAGCTGGAAGCTGCGGACCTTGGCGTCATCGATCGGGTAGCGCGACAGCACCAGCATGCCGTACTGGCCCGGGTGCAGGCCGTAGCCCCAGGCATCGTTGCCACGGGCGCGGCCTTCGCCGCCGATCTCGCCGTTGTTGTCCAGGTCCAGGCCGCTCTGCACGCCGGTGTTGACCGGGGCGAGGTAGCGGTAGGCGTAGTGCAGCGGCTCGCCGCCGCCCGGCTGGGCGGATTCCAGGTAGCGCTTCTGGAACAGGTCGGCGGCGCGATGGGCGTCGTCGTAATCGAACTCGTTGAGCAGCACCAGATCCGGGCGGACCTGCTGCAGGACGGCGGCGATCTTGCGCGCGTGTTCGCTGTCGCCTTCGAGCTCGGCGATCAGGCCGCCGGTCTCGTCGCTGTACAGGGAGGTGTTGTAGGTGGCGATCCGCAGCGGTGCGGAAGCGGGATCCGGCATGGCGGCGGTCTTGGCAGGGGTCTGTGCGCAGGCGCCGCAGAGCAGGGCCAGGGCAAGGATCAGGGGATGGGCTTTCATCCGCCTATTCTGCACCCGTCGCGGTGTCAGTGATGCGTCAGCGGCCGTCCGATTCGTCGTCGAACACGTGCCAGCGGCGACCGTCATAGGCCTCCAGCGGGCGGAACCGGCGCTTGTAGTCCATCTTGCGGTGGCCGCGGATCCAGTAGCCCAGGTAGAGGTGCGGCAGGTGCTCGCGCTGGGCCCAGGCGATCTGCTGCAGGATCGCGAAGGTGCCCAGGCCGCGATGGGCCTGGTCCGGATCGAAGAAGGTATAGACCGCCGAGAGCCCCTGCGGGGTCACGTCGGTCACGGCGACCCCGAGCAGCGGACCGCGATGGCCATCCTCGGCCGGCCCACGGATTTCGATGAAACGGCCCTGCGACCAGCGCCCGATCAGGAACTGGTCGAACTCGTGCGGGCCGTGCTCGTCCATGCCGCCCTGCGCGTGGCGGTGGGTGAGGTAGCGGTGGTACAGCGCGAACTGCTCTTCGGTCTGCTCGGCCGCGACGATCCGCACTTCCAGATCGGCATTGCGGGCCAGACAGCGGCGCTGGCTGCGGTCCGGTGCGAAGCGGGCCACGGGGATGCGCACGGCCACGCAGGCGTGGCAGTCGGCGCAGTGCGGGCGGTAGACCAGATCGCCGGAGCGGCGGAAGCCCCAGCCGAGCGCCATCGGGTACAGCGTGCCCAGGCGCGGATCGTTGGGATCGAGCACCAGATCGCGCGCGGCCCGTTCCGGCCAGTAGCCACAGGGGTGGTCGCCGGTCTGGAACAGTCGCAGCTCGTCGTCGCGGTCGCCGTGTATTGCCATGCCCACAGCATAGCCCCGTGCCGTCGCAGCCGCCGCGACTGTCTGCCAAATGAACACGGCCGGCCGGGCTGTCAACGGTGCTGGCGCCCACGCGTTGTTACCGGTGTGGGTGCCACGCACCGCACACAGTTTCCCTCACGAACCGGAGTTACCCATGCGCAACCGCACATCCCTCCTGCTGCTGGCCCTGCTGCTGTCCACCGGTGCTGCCGGCCTGGCGGTCGCTGCCGATACCCCCGCCGCCGGCGACAAGCCCGCCCGCGCCAAGCTGGATACCAACGGTGATGGCTTCATCGACCGCACCGAAGCGGCGAAGGCGCCGCGTCTGGCCGCGCAGTTCGACACGCTGGACGCCAACAAGGACGGCAAGCTCTCCCGCGAGGAACTGCCGCGCTGGCACGGCAAGCGCCACGGGCGTGGCCCGGGCGGTCATGGCGACTGGATGGCCAAGCTGGACACCAACAAGGATGGCCGCATCAGCCGTGAGGAAGCCAAGGCCGATCCTCGCCTTGCCGCGCGCTTCGATGCGATGGACGTCAACAAGGATGGCTACCTGGACAAGGCCGATCGCGAGCTGCGCATGAAGCAGCATCGCGATGCCTGGTTCGCCGCGGCCGACACCAACAAGGATGGCCAGCTGAGCAAGGCCGAGTTCGATGCGGCCAAGGGCCCGTTCGGTGGCCCGCGTGGCGATCACCGCGATGGCAAGCACCGCGACGGCAAGCCGCCGATGCCGCCGAAGGCACCGGCCGCGAAATAAGCGGTACGAAGGTGTTGCACGAGAAAGCGCCGGTCATCGACCGGCGCTTTTCTGTTTCAGAGCCGTCCGTTCTTGTACATCGCCCAGACGATGGTGCCGACCACGAACAGGTTCATCACCCACAGCGCCTTGCGGCCGTACAGCGACTCGTATTTCCAGTTCGGGCCGGTGCGTCCATGGCGCGCCGCATCGCGCGCGATCATCGGGGCCATGATCCGCTGCAGCGGAACGAGACACTGATAGTTGATCATGGACAGGCCGATCGCCAGCGCCACCACGGGCCAGTACCAGGCCAGCGGCAGGAAGCTCAAGGCGAACACGGCCACGCAGGTCAACATCGCGGTGAAGGTGCTGTAGTGCACGAACCCGCGGATGGCGGTTCGCTCGTCCTCGTTCTCGGCGTACGAGAGCAGGTAACGACCCCCCAGATAGCTGCCCAGTACGCCCCCGACCACGCTGCCGGCGATCGCGCCCCACGCGAAATCCGGCGGCAGCACATGACTCTGGCTGGCCGCTGCACTCAACGAGCCCAGAGCGGCACCGCCGGAAACACTGGCACCGCCCAGCCCGAGCTTGCTGGTACCCAGCCCGGTGCCGAGCAGGATCGCGGCACTGGCCGTGCCGGGCGCGGCGACCAGCACCATCGAGACCACCGTCGTGGCGAACGCAGCGCTCGGTGCGCTGCTGCGCGCGAACTCGCTGAACCGGCGCATCATTTCTTCGCGCACGGTGGCGCGAGCGCGAGACAGTCGCTTGCGCACGGCGGCGTCACTGAGGCCGAGCAGGTCGGCGACCTGCTGTGAGCTCTGGCCTTCGCGGTAATACAGCAGCAGCGTCTCGCGGCTGTCTTCGGGCAGCGCCGAGATGATCTCTTCCGCCGCCACTTCCTCTTCCACCCGCTGCAGGTGCTCCGGGGCGCTCGGGCTGGGGTCGGCGGCCATGTTGATGGCGATCTCGGCGGCCTCGCCGGACAGCGGCCGGCCGCGGTTGGCGCGCAGCCAGTCACGGGCGAGGTTGCGGGTGATCTGGCGCAGCCACGGCAGGAAGCTGGCATGGCTGTGCAGCTGGTTGAGCTGCTGCCAGGCCTTGATGAAGGCTTCCTGCGCGATGTCCTCGCTGGCGTGCACGTCGCGGGTGATCGCCAGCGCGATCGCGGTGACCGTGTTCTGGCAGGCCAGCACGATGCGCCCGTAGGATTGCTGGCAGCCGCCCGCGGCGGCGGGCAGTTCGCGTTCGAGCGTAGTGGTCAGCGGATGCGTCATGGCACGTTCCCCGGCGGTGATCCGAGTATGACGATGCCTCGACCGGAATGTGACCGGGTAGTGCCGGCCGTTGGCCGGCTCTGCAGGATTCCAACCGCACGAGGAGCCGGCCAGCGGCCGGCACTACCCGTTATTCAGTCGGCTGGATCCGGACCCGCACTTCCTCTTCTTCCGGCGGGGTGGCCGCCGGTGCGGTCGGCGACGCGGCCGGCTGTGCCGCCGGTACCGGCGCTGGCACCACGGCGGGGGCGCCGCGGTGGCGCATGACCACCACCATCGCCACGGCAGCGATCACCAGCAGCAGGCCGATGCGGATGCGCCAGGCCCAGTTGCGCGGTGCGTCGTTCTGGGCGACCTCATCGCGGAACGCGAACTGCGCGGTCGGGTGATCGCGGCGGGTGGTTTCCAGCAGGCGCGCATCACGCAGGATCTCACGGGCGCGCGGCTGGTCGTCGGCATGCACCACCCACAGGGTCGGATGGGTGGTGGCCTTTTCCTTGTCCAGATAGCTGAACTGGCTGCCGCGCTTGCTGTGGTACGAGCGCCCGTTGGTGATGCGCACTTCGATGCCGGCGTCGCGCAGCAGCTGGGCCACGCCTTCGACGGTCTCCACGCGCTGGCTGTTGAAGATCTGTCTCATGTCAGTCCTTGGCCGGTACGGCGGCGGCCGCGGCACTGTCGTCGACCACGCGGATCAGGCCTTCCTGCGCCGTGCTGGCGACCAGGATGCCGTTGCGGGTGAAGAACTGGCCACGCGCCAGGCCGCGCGAATCCTGCGCGCTGGGGCTGTCCAGCGAATACAGCAGCCAGTCGTCGGCGCGGAACGGGCGGTGGAACCAGATCGCATGGTCCAGTGAGGCCATCTGCACGTGCGGTTGGTAGTAGCTGATGCCGTGCGGGAAGGTCGCGGTGCCGAGCAGATGGAAATCCGACGCGTAGGCGAGCAGGGCCTGATGCAGCTCGGGGGCATCGCCGACGGTCTCGTTCAGGCGCAGCCACACCTGGTGGTACGGCGGGCGCTTGGGCGGATGGAGTTCGTCGCGCGGGTAGACATGGCGGAACTCGAACGGGCCGCCCCGCGAGAGCCAGCGCTGCACCTTGATCGGCAGGCGATCAAGCACCGCCTGCGGCAACGGCTGGTTCGGCTCGATGTCTTCCGGCTGCGGCACTTCCGGCATTTTGTGCTGGTGCTCGGCGCCGGTCTCGGCCTGCTGGAACGAGGCCGCGCAGAAGAAGATCACCTTGCCGTGCTGGATCGCGGTGACCCGGCGCACGGAGAAGCTGCCGCCATCGCGGGTACGGTCCACGTCATAGACGATGGGATGGTCGATGTTGCCGGCGCGCAGGAAGTAGGCGTGCAGCGAATGCACGTGACGGCCGTTCTCGACCGTCTTCTGGGCGGCGGACAGCGCCTGGCCCAGCACCTGGCCGCCAAAGACGTACTTGGTGCCGATATCGCGGCTCTGGCCGCGGAATAGATTGTCTTCCAGGCGTTCGAGCGAGAGCAGGTCGATCAGCTCGGAAACGACGGGTTCGTGCGTGGCGGACAAGGGCGGCAACCGGCAGGGGGCGAACCGGAATTATAGGGTAGTGCCGGCCAAGAGCTGGGAATGCCGGGGCGCGTCTGGAGGGAAAGCCCCCTGAGTCAGGGGGCTGCCGCGAAGCGGCGGGGGTGTGGGGGTCGGTAAGAGGGGCCCGCGGTTTGCACAGCGAGCCGCGGGGCGGCAGCGCGCATGCGGGGACGCTTTACCCCTTGCCCAGCCGGGCGACCAGCCCGTGCAGCGCCTGCTGGGCGTCCGGGGCGTACCAGGCGTCCACGAAGCGGTCCAGCTGGATGAGGTCGGCGTGCAGCGCCTCATGCAGGTCGGCGCGGGCGATGGCGCGGGTCAGCAGCATCGGTTGGCGCGGCAGCTTCAGCAGGCTCTGCAGCCAGGCCACGGCGCGGGCGACGACCAGGTCCGCATCGACCACCTCATCGACCAGCCCGATCTGCAGTGCACGCTCGGCCGGCACCATCTCGCCGCCGACCAGCAGGGTGGTGGCCCGATGGTGGCCGACCACGCGGCGCATCAGGCGCTGGATGCCTTCCGGCGCGACCAGCCCGACCTGCACTTCGTTCAGGCCGATCACCGTGGGATGGGCGGCATCGGGGCTGCGCGCGATGATCCGGTAGTCGCAGCACAGCGCCAGCACGCAGCCGCCGGCCGGGGCGTGCCCGGTCATGGCCGCCACCACCGGCACGCGGCATTCGGCCAGGGTGCGCACGGCGCCGAAGAAGGCCTGCC
Organism: Stenotrophomonas sp. JAG2; assembly: GCF_041080745.1. NCBI lineage: Bacteria > Pseudomonadati > Pseudomonadota > Gammaproteobacteria > Lysobacterales > Lysobacteraceae > Stenotrophomonas > Stenotrophomonas sp. JAG2. The sequence goes on from NZ_JBEUMH010000023.1 coordinate 16,256, forward strand.
AGCTGTCCAGCAGCTTGTGCTTGTCATCGCCATGGCCGAGCAGGTGCGGCACGTCCATGCCGGCACTGAAGATGCGCTCGCTCCCGGACAGCACGATGCCGTGCACGTCCTCGGACATGGCCTGGTTGATCGCCTGGATCAGGTGCCGGCACAGCTCGGTGTCCAACGCATTGACCGGCGGGCGCGCCAGCCGCAGTTCGCGGATGGGGCCATGGTTGATCACCTCGATGAGCGTCGTCATGCTGCAGTCTCGTTGCGGACAGGGAACGAAGCCGATGATAACCAAACCATTCGTGTGCGTATTGTTGGGACTGTGTGCGATCGCAGCATCTGCGCCGACAGTGGCCGCAGAACCTTCCTGTGTGTCACTGCGCGACGGCTGGGTGCGGTTGCCGCCGGCCGGGATGCCGATGGCTGCCGGTTACGGGCAGATCCGCAACGACTGCCGCGAGGCGGTCGTGGTGATCGCCGCGGGCAGCAAGGCGTTCGGCGATGTGTCCCTGCATGAAACCACGCTGGTCGACGGGGTCAGCCGGATGCGCGCGGTGGAGCGATTGCCGATCGCGGCCGGTGCGACCGTCGAGCTGAAGCCGGGGAGCTTGCACCTGATGCTCATGCAGCCGGAGGTGCCGCTGAAGGAGGGGGCACAGCTGCCGCTGCGGCTGAGCCTGGAAGACGGGCGCAAGGTGGATGGACAGCTGCAGGTGCGCGGCGCGCGTTGAGCGCGTGTTGGCCGACAGGCGCGCGCTCAGCTCCAGTCGTAGGAGAACAACACGGTGCGACTGTCCGGTTCGTACAGCATCACGATGGCATCGGCACCCGCGGCGCACCAGTTGTAACCGGCTACCTCGGCGACCGCGAAGAACGGTTTGCCATCGCGGGTGATGCGCACGTTCTCGGCATCGTCAGGTCGGTCGCGGTCATACATCGCCGGATCCAGTGCGATCTCGAATGCCGGCGGGATCTCGGCGGTTTCGGTCCAGTTGCCGCCGGAAATCTGCCCGCCGAGCCTGTCCAGATACGCCTGTTCGCCCGGCTCGCCATCGCCATAGCGCATGTAGCTGGCCAGGGAGCCGTGGGTCTGGAAATAGGCGTGTGCCTTGGCGTGACTGTCGCGCATCTCGGCGATGTGCTCGACCGCGTCGCTGTCCTGCTCCTGGTCGCCGACGAAGTAGCCCGCGTTGCCAAGGAAGCGCATGCGGTTGTCGGTGGTCAGTTCGAATGCGATCCAGTTGGTCCCGGTGAACGCGTTGTGGTGCTCTTCGGTGTCTTCGCCGATGCAGCCTTCATACGGCTCTATCGGGCACAGCATCGTGGCCACGGTGCCGGCCAGTTCCGGACGCAGGATGCCCAGGTCGATGCCGATCAGCGGCAGCAGGTGTTGGGCCAGCCACGGTTGTTCCTGGGAAAAAACGTCGGCGGGGAACGGCGTCATTCCGGGAAGCAGTGTGCGGATGTCGGTCTGGTGGAACATGGCATTCCTTTGAACGAATGGCGGTAATGCCGGCCGCTGGCCGGCATCCATGCACATCCTTCCGGCGTCATGGGGGTGCCGGCCAGCGG
>NZ_JBEUMH010000024.1:0-16500 GCF_041080745.1 Stenotrophomonas sp. JAG2
CGCGAAGGCGGCCGTACCGTCGGCGCCGGCGTGGTCTCCAAGATCATCGCGTAATTTTTGCACTACCGGCGGTTGCTTAGCGCTGCCGGTCTCGCGAAAGGCGGGCCGGGAACCTCGGTCCGCCTTCGCCGTCTAAGGGAAGGCAAGTTTTTTCAGTACGCCAGTAGCTCAATTGGCAGAGCAGCGGTCTCCAAAACCGCAGGTTGGGGGTTCGAGTCCCTCCTGGCGTGCCACTTCTCCCTTCCAGCGGCTATGCCGCCACAGTAGCCAGAGCCGGATGAACAGCAAGATCGAGCATTCCAAAGACAACGCCTCCACGGGGGGTGACATCGTCAAGTACGCCGTCGCAGCGATCCTGGTGCTGGCGGGTCTTTTTGCTTGGTATTGGTTCGGTGCTCCTGAGCATGCCTCCCAGAGTGCATGGGCCGGTCCGCTTCGCGGTCTGGCCGTTGTCGTTGGCCTGGTGGCCGGCCTCGGCGTGTTCCTGCTGACCGGCAAGGGTCGCGACACGCGGGAATTCCTTTCCGAATCGCGTTTCGAACTGCGCAAGGTGGTCTGGCCGACGCGCCAGGAAGCCATTCGCATGACTTGGGTGGTGATCGTTGTCGTGATCATCCTCAGCCTGCTGCTGGGCGGATTTGACTTCGTGATTCAGAAATTGACCCAGTGGTTCCTGGGTCGATAAGGAGAAACCAGTGAAGCGTTGGTACGTCGTTCACGCCTATTCGGGCTTCGAAAAGTCGGTTGCGCAGGCTCTGCGCGATCGCATCGTGCGTGACGAGATGCAGGAGCGCTTCGGTGACGTCCTGGTCCCGACCGAGGAAGTGGTTGAGATGCGCGCCGGCCAGAAGCGCCGTTCCGAGCGCAAGTTCTTCCCGGGTTACGTGCTGGTCCAGATCGAGACCCACGAAGAAAACGGGATCCCGCGCATCGACAACGAAAGCTGGCACCTGGTCAAGGACACCTCCAAGGTGATGGGCTTCATCGGCGGCACCGCCGATCGTCCGCTGCCGATCCGCGATGAAGAGGCTGCCGCCATCCTGGACCGCGTTCAGGAAGGTGTGGAAAAGCCCCGTCCGAAGGTGCTGTTCGAGCCGGGCCAGATGGTCCGCGTCACCGAAGGTCCGTTCAACGACTTCAACGGTGTGGTCGAGGAAGTCAACTACGAGAAGAGCCGTCTGCGCGTCTCGGTGCTGATCTTCGGTCGTGCCACCCCGGTGGAGCTCGAGTTCGGCCAGGTCGAAAAGGCCGTCTGAGCCTGGGGCAGCAGGGTTCCGGGCGGCCGCCCGGAACCTGAACAGCCTGCGCCCGCCAGCCTTGAGGCAAGGGCGGGAAAAACCTGATATAGTGCGCGGCTTCCTGCCAGGAAGCTGGCAAAAAGCAAGGGCCGCCGTGAGGTGGCCTTCTGCGTGAATTCAAAACGCGATGCCGGGACGCGTGATTCCCGGTCCGATGGGGAGCCTGTTGTCGTAAGGCGCTAGCACCCGGAGAGCATACTCATGGCAAAGAAAGTTGTCGGTTATATCAAGCTGCAGGTGAAGGCCGGTCAGGCCAACCCCTCGCCGCCGGTCGGTCCTGCGCTGGGTCAGCGTGGCCTGAACATCATGGAATTCTGCAAGGCCTTCAATGCCGCCACGCAGAAGCTGGAGCCGGGTCTGCCGGTGCCGGTCATCATCACGGCCTACTCGGACCGTACCTTCACCTTCATCACCAAGAGCACCCCGGCCGCCGTGCTGCTCAAGAAGGCTGCAGGCATCTCGTCGGGCTCCAAGCGCCCGAACACCGAGAAGGTGGGCAAGGTGACCCGCAAGCAGCTCGAAGAGATCGCCAAGACCAAGGAAGCAGACCTGACGGCTGCCGATCTGGATGCCGCGGTGCGCACCATCGCCGGTTCTGCCCGTTCCATGGGCCTCGTGGTAGAGGGTTAAGAAGATGGCACAGACCAAGCGTGAGAAGGCCATCAAGGCCGCCGTCGTCCCGGGCAAGGCATATGCCTTCGAGGACGCCATCAAGATCCTGAAGACCGCTACCAAGGCCAAGTTCGTCGAGTCCTTCGACGTCGCTGTGCGCCTGGGCGTGGACGCCAAGAAGTCCGACCAGCAGGTGCGCGGTTCCACCGTGCTGCCGTCCGGTACCGGCAAGAGCGTGCGCGTTGCCGTCTTCGCACCGGCCGGTGCCAAGGCTGACGAAGCCCTGGCCGCTGGCGCCGAAGCCGTGGGCATGGACGACCTGGCCGAGAAGATGCAGGCCGGCGATCTGAACTACGACGTCGTCATCGCGACCCCGGACGCCATGCGCGTCGTGGGCAAGCTGGGCACCGTGCTCGGCCCGCGCGGCCTGATGCCGAACCCGAAGGTCGGCACCGTGTCGGCCAACCCGGGCGAAGCCGTCAAGAATGCCAAGTCGGGTCAGGTGCGTTACCGCACTGACAAGGCCGGCATCATCCATTGCACCATCGGCAAGGCCGACTTCGCCGAAGACGCGCTGAAGTTGAACCTGCAGGCGCTGCTGATGGATCTGGTCAAGGCCAAGCCGGCCACCTCGAAGGGCACCTACCTGCAGAAGGTTTCGGTCAGCTCGACGATGGGCCCGGGCGTGACCATCGACCAGTCCTCGCTGTCGCTGAAGTAATCGTTTCAAGCGGGTACCGGACCCCGGTCCGGTACCCGCGATATTTGAAGGCAATCCGAGTGGGGCTCGCCCTGCGGAGATAGCCGTCAAAGACCGCAGGCGCGGTCAGTACATACCGGCGACGGGCAGGGATGCTCGCATTGGCAGGGAGTCGCCGCCGGCGCAGTACCGAACGCTTAATCGATTCCTTCGGGAATCACCCTGCGTAGATGGTGCCCTTCTGGAGTTTTTCTGGTTTACGCACGTCTGGGTTCTCCCAGGTTGGCCATCCAGGTCTAGAACGGCCCACCCTTGGAACATCACCTGATGTTCCCGGCGTCCAGGATGGATGCCGCCCAGGACCGCACACGGCAGGAGCCGTAAGCGGAGTTCAATTGGAGGAGTGCAATGGCTCTCAATCTGTCCCAGAAGCAAGAAGTAGTCGCCGAGCTGGCAGACGTCGCCGCCAAGGCCCACTCCTTGATCGCAGCCGAATACGCTGGCACCACGGTCTCCCAGATGACCGCGATGCGCAAGCAGGCACGCGAAACCGGCGTTTTCTTGAAAGTTGTCAAGAACACGCTGGCGGCACGTGCAGTGGAAGGTACCGAATACGAATGCGCCAAAGACGCACTCGTCGGTCCGCTGCTGTACGCGTTCTCGCTCGAGGAGCCCGGCGCAGCCGGTCGCCTGATCAAGGATTTTGCCAAGACCAACGACAAGCTGCAGGCAAAGGTCGTGGCCATCGGCGGGGAACTGTTCCCGGCTGGCCATGTCGACGTGCTGGCCTCGCTGCCGACCCGTGATCAGGCCCTGGCCATGCTGGCCCGCGTCCTGGCCGAGCCGGTCACGATGTTCGCCCGTGCCGTCAAGGCCGTGGCCGACAAGCAGGGTGGCGGTGAAACCGCTGACGCTGCCGAGCCGGTCGCCGAAACCGCCTGAGTCGACGTTTCCGTGGTTCCGAACGGAACCTCAACCCAGAAAATTATCCAAAGGTAATCAAAATGTCCCTTACCAACGAACAGATCGTCGACGCCATCGCCGAGAAGTCCCTGATGGAAGTGATGGAGCTGGTCAAGGCCATCGAAGAGAAGTTCGGCGTCTCCGCCGCTGCTCCGGTCGCCGCAGCTGCTGCTGCTGGCCCGGCTGCCGCTGTTGAAGAGCAGACCGAATTCGACGTCATCCTGAAGTCGGCCGGCGACAAGAAGGTCGAAGTCATCAAGGCTGTCCGCGCCATCACCGGCCTGGGCCTGAAGGAAGCGAAGGATCTGGCTGAAGCCGGCGGCATGATCAAGGAAGCCGCTTCGAAGGACGACGCTGCCAAGTTCAAGAAGGACCTGGAAGCTGCTGGCGCGACTGTCGAAGTCAAGTAAGCAGTTCCTTGCCTCGCCATCGAATCACGGCGATGCAGCCAAGGCTGGGGGCGTAAGCCCCCGGCCTTTGGTCGTTTCACGCAACACCCGAAATACGAGCCCAACACGGGCTGCGGTCATCCCCGGTCACAGCGGCGCCCAGGCGCGCGGGCAGGGGAGTGGATGCAGACGAGTTGGCAGTTGGAAGTAGCGGGAGAAGGCGTGCTGGTGCCGGCAATACCAGCGACTTCCAACTGACAATTTCAGTTTCCCCTCGGGTCGTGGACGCACGATCCGCACAGCCAAGGTGATACCTCATGACGTCTTATTCGTTCACCGAAAAGAAGCGTATCCGCAAGGATTTCGGCAAGCAGCGCTCGATCCTCGAAGTGCCGTTCCTGCTTGCCATCCAGGTCGATTCCTACCGTGAATTCCTGCAGGAAAACGTCGATCCGGCCAAGCGCACGGACCACGGCCTGCACGCGGCCCTGAAGTCGGTGTTCCCGATTTCCAGCTACAGCGGCAACGCTGCCCTGGAATACGTCGGCTACAAGCTCGGCGACCCGGTGTTCGACGAGCGCGAATGCCGCCAGCGCGGCATGAGCTACGGCGCGCCGCTGCGCGTGACCGTGCGCCTGGTGATCTACGACCGTGAGTCGTCGACCAAGGCCATCAAGTACGTGAAGGAGCAGGAGGTCTACCTCGGCGAAATCCCGCTGATGACCGACAACGGCACCTTCATCGTGAACGGTACCGAGCGCGTGATCGTCTCGCAGCTGCACCGTTCGCCGGGTGTGTTCTTCGACCACGACCGTGGCAAGACCCACAGCTCGGGCAAGCTGCTGTACAGCGCCCGCATCATCCCGTACCGCGGCTCCTGGCTGGACTTCGAGTTCGACCCGAAGGACGCCCTGTTCACCCGTATCGATCGTCGCCGCAAGCTGCCGGTCTCGATCCTGCTGCGTGCGCTGGGTTACAGCAACGAAGAGATGCTGGCCGAGTTCTTCGAGATCAACACCTTCCACATCAACCCTGATGAAGGTGTGCAGCTCGAACTGGTGGCCGAGCGTCTGCGCGGCGAAACCCTGAACTTCGACCTGGCCGATGGCGACAAGGTCATCGTCGAAGCCGGCAAGCGCATCACCGCGCGCCACGTCAAGCAGCTGGAAGCCTCGGGCATTGCCGCCCTGGCCGTGCCGGACGATTACATCGTCGGCCGCATCTTGTCGCACGACGTGGTCGATGCCAACACCGGTGAACTGCTGGCCCAGGCCAACGACGAAATCACCGACGAGCAGCTGCAGGCCTTCCGCAAGGCCGGTGTGGATGCCGTGGGCACCCTGTGGGTGAACGATCTGGATCGTGGCCCGTACCTGTCCAACACCTTGCGCATCGATCCGACCAAGACCCAGCTGGAAGCCCTGGTCGAGATCTACCGCATGATGCGTCCGGGCGAGCCGCCGACCAAGGACGCCGCGCAGAACCTGTTCCACAACCTGTTCTTCACCTTCGAGCGCTACGACCTGTCCACGGTCGGCCGCATGAAGTTCAACCGCCGTGTCGGTCGCAAGGCTGTCACCGGCGAAGCCGTGCTGTACGACCGCAAGTACTTCGGCGAGCGCAACGACGAAGAGTCCAAGCGTCTGGTCGCCGAGCATGCCGACAGCTCCGACATCCTGGAAGTGATCAAGGTCCTGACCGAGATCCGCAACGGTCGTGGCGTGGTCGATGACATCGATCACCTGGGCAATCGTCGCGTGCGTTCGGTCGGTGAAATGGCCGAGAACGTGTTCCGCGTGGGCCTGGTCCGCGTCGAGCGCGCGGTCAAGGAACGCCTGTCGATGGCCGAATCCGAAGGCCTGACCCCGCAGGAGCTGATCAACGCCAAGCCGGTCGCCGCGGCCATCAAGGAGTTCTTCGGCTCCTCGCAGCTGTCGCAGTTCATGGATCAGAACAACCCGCTGTCGGAAGTGACGCACAAGCGTCGCGTCTCGGCCCTGGGCCCGGGCGGTCTGACCCGCGAACGCGCCGGCTTCGAAGTGCGCGACGTGCATCCGACCCATTACGGCCGCGTCTGCACCATCGAAACGCCGGAAGGCCCGAACATCGGCCTGATCAACTCGCTGGCCGTGTACGCCCGCACCAACCAGTACGGCTTCCTCGAGACCCCGTACCGCAAGGTCGCTGACGGCAAGGTGTCCGACGAGATCGAATTCCTGTCGGCCATCGAAGAAAACGAGTACGTCATCGCCCAGGCCAACGCCCTGACCGATGCCAAGAGCATGCTCACCGAGCAGTTCGTACCGTGCCGCTTCCAGGGTGAGTCGCTGCTCAAGCCGCCGGCAGAAGTCCACTTCATGGACGTCTCGCCGATGCAGACCGTGTCGATCGCTGCCGCGCTCGTCCCGTTCCTGGAGCACGATGACGCCAACCGCGCACTGATGGGCGCCAACATGCAGCGTCAGGCCGTGCCGACCCTGCGTGCCCAGAAGCCGCTGGTGGGTACCGGTATCGAACGCGCCGTGGCCCGTGACTCGGGTGTGACCGTGAACGCCCGTCGTGGCGGCGAGATCGTGCAGATCGACGCCGGCCGCATCGTGGTCAAGGTCAACGAAGTGGAGATCACCGACGCGACCGACGCCGGCGTGGATATCTACAACCTGATCAAGTACACCCGTTCCAACCAGAACACCTGCATCAACCAGCGTCCGCTGGTGGAAGTGGGCAACGTGGTGGCGCGTGGCGACGTGCTGGCCGATGGTCCGTCCACCGACATCGGCGAACTGGCCCTGGGCCAGAACATGCTGATCGCCTTCATGCCGTGGAACGGCTACAACTTCGAAGACTCCATCCTGCTCTCCGAGCGCGTGGTGGAAGAGGATCGTTACACCACGATCCACATCGAAGAGCTGACCTGCGTCGCGCGTGACACCAAGCTGGGGCCGGAGGAAATCTCCGCCGACATCCCGAACGTCTCCGAGCAGGCCCTGAACCGCCTGGACGAGAGCGGCGTGGTGTACATCGGTGCCGAAGTGCGCGCCGGCGACATCATGGTCGGCAAGGTCACCCCGAAGGGCGAAAGCCAGCTGACCCCGGAAGAGAAGCTGCTGCGCGCGATCTTCGGCGAGAAGGCTTCGGACGTGAAGGACAGCTCGCTGCGCGTGCCCCCGGGCATGGACGGCACCGTCATCGACGTGCAGGTCTTCACCCGCGATGGCATCGAGAAGGACAAGCGCGCCCGTCAGATCGAAGAGTCTGAAATCAAGCGCGTCAAGAAGGACTTCGACGACCAGTTCCGCATCCTGGAAGGCGCCATCTACGCCCGTCTGCGCTCGCAGATCGTGGGCAAGGTGGTCAACGGCGGTGCCAACCTGAAGAAGGGCGACACCGTTACCGACGCCTACCTGGATGGCCTGAAGAAGGCTGACTGGTTCGTGCTGCGCATGAAGGACGAGGACGCTTCGGAAGCCATCGAACGCGCCCAGAAGCAGATCCAGGCGCACGAGAAGGAATTCGAGCGTCGCTTCGCCGACAAGCGCGGCAAGATCACCGCGGGCGACGATCTGGCGCCGGGCGTGCTGAAGATGGTCAAGGTGTTCCTGGCCGTGAAGCGTCGCATCCAGCCGGGTGACAAGATGGCAGGCCGCCACGGCAACAAGGGTGTGGTCTCCAACGTGGTGCCGGTCGAAGACATGCCGTACATGGCCTCGGGCGAGACCGTGGACATCGTGCTGAACCCGCTGGGCGTGCCGTCGCGTATGAACATCGGCCAGATTCTGGAAGTGCATCTGGGCTGGGCCGCCAAGGGCCTGGGTCGCAAGATCCAGGGCATGCTGGAAGCCCAGGCCGCGATCAGCGACCTGCGCAAGTTCCTGGACGATGTCTACAACCACGACAAGACCCAGCACGCCAACCACGTCGACCTGACCCAGTTCAGCGACGAGGAGCTGCTGCGCCTGGCCGACAACCTGACCGACGGCGTGCCGATGGCAACGCCGGTGTTCGACGGTGCGACCGAAGCCGAGATCAAGCACATGCTTGCCCTGGCCGACCTGCCGCTGAGCGGCCAGACCCAGCTGTATGACGGCCGCACCGGTGAGGCATTCGATCGCCACACCACCGTGGGCTACATGCACTACCTGAAGCTGAACCACCTGGTCGACGACAAGATGCACGCCCGTTCGACCGGCCCGTACTCGCTCGTTACCCAGCAGCCGCTGGGCGGCAAGGCGCAGTTCGGTGGCCAGCGCTTCGGTGAAATGGAAGTCTGGGCGCTGGAAGCCTACGGCGCGGCCTACACCCTGCAGGAAATGCTGACGGTGAAGTCCGATGACGTGCAGGGCCGCAACCAGATGTACAAGAACATCGTCGACGGTGAGCACGAGATGGTCGCGGGCATGCCGGAATCCTTCAACGTGCTCGTGAAGGAAATCCGCTCGCTGGCCATCAACATGGAACTGGACGGCAACTGATCGTGCAGGCGCGGCTGCCCCGGCAGCCGCGCCGCCGGATCTGAACCGACAGCCCCATCGACAAGATTTCCTCCTTTCGGAGAAACACCATGAAAGACTTGCTCAACCTCTTCAACCAGCAGCGCCAGACGCTGGACTTCGACGCGATCAAGATCGCGCTGGCCTCGCCGGACCTGATCCGTTCGTGGTCCTTCGGCGAAGTGAAGAAGCCGGAAACCATCAACTACCGTACGTTCAAGCCGGAACGTGACGGCCTGTTCTGCGCCGCCATCTTCGGACCGGTCAAGGACTACGAGTGCCTGTGCGGCAAGTACAAGCGCATGAAGCACCGCGGCGTGGTCTGCGAAAAGTGCGGCACCGAAGTCACCCTGGCCAAGGTGCGCCGCGAGCGCATGGGTCACATCGACCTGGCCTCGCCGGTCGCGCACATCTGGTTCCTCAAGTCGCTGCCGTCGCGCATCGGCCTGATGCTGGACATGACCCTGCGTGACATCGAGCGCGTGCTGTACTTCGAAGCGTACGTGGTGACCGAGCCGGGCCTGACCGCCCTGGAGCGCCGCCAGCTGCTGACCGAAGAACAGTACCTGCAGGCCCGCCAGGAACACGGCGACGACTTCGATGCCGCCATGGGCGCCGAGGCTGTGTACGAGCTGCTGCGCACGATCGACCTGCAGTCGGAAATGACCCGCCTGCGCGAAGAAATCGCCAGCACCGGTTCGGAAACCAAGCTCAAGCGACTGACCAAGCGCATCAAGCTGGTCGAGGCCTTCCTCGAGTCGGGCAACCGTCCGGAGTGGATGGTCATGACCGTGCTGCCGGTGCTGCCGCCGGACCTGCGTCCGCTGGTGCCGCTGGACGGTGGCCGCTTCGCGACCTCCGATCTGAACGACCTGTACCGCCGCGTCATCAACCGCAACAACCGCCTGCGCCGCCTGCTCGAGCTGAACGCGCCGGACATCATCGTGCGCAATGAAAAGCGCATGCTGCAGGAATCGGTCGATGCGCTGCTGGACAACGGCCGTCGCGGCCGTGCCATCACCGGCACCAACAAGCGCCCGCTGAAGTCGCTGGCCGACATGATCAAGGGCAAGCAGGGTCGCTTCCGCCAGAACCTGCTGGGCAAGCGCGTCGACTACTCGGGCCGTTCGGTCATCGTGGTCGGTCCGTACCTGCGCCTGCACCAGTGCGGCCTGCCGAAGAAGATGGCGCTTGAGCTGTTCAAGCCGTTCGTCTTCGCCAAGCTGCAGCGTCGTGGCCTGGCCACCACCATCAAGGCCGCCAAGAAGCTGGTCGAGCGCGAAGAAGCCGAAGTCTGGGACATCCTGGAAGAGGTCATCCGCGAACATCCGGTGATGCTGAACCGTGCGCCGACCCTGCACCGTCTGGGCATCCAGGCGTTCGAGCCGGTCCTGATCGAAGGCAAGGCCATCCAGCTGCACCCGCTGGTCTGCACCGCGTTCAACGCCGACTTCGACGGTGACCAGATGGCCGTCCACGTGCCGCTCTCGCTGGAAGCCCAGCTGGAAGCGCGTGCGCTGATGATGTCCACCAACAACATCCTGTCGCCGGCCAACGGCGAGCCGATCATCGTGCCGTCGCAGGACGTCGTGCTGGGTCTGTACTACATGACCCGCTCGCTGGTGAACAAGAAGGGCGAGGGCATGGCCTTCGCCAACATCGCCGAAGTGAAGCGCGCCTACGACAACCGCGTGGTGGAACTGCACGCGCGCGTCAAGGTCCGCATCACCGAAGTGGTGACCGACGAGGAAGGCAACAAGCAGAACAAGACCTCGATCGTGGACACCACGATCGGTCGCGCCCTGCTGGCTGAAATCCTGCCGGAAGGCCTGCCGTTCGCGCTGGCCAACACCGAGCTGACCAAGAAGAACATCAGCCGCCTGATCAACTCCAGCTACCGTCAGCTGGGCTTGAAGGACACGGTCGTGTTCGCCGACAAGCTGATGTACACCGGCTTCGCCTACGCAACCCGCGCCGGCGTGTCGATCGGCATCGACGACATGCTGATCCCGGACGAGAAGAAGGGCATCCTCACCGAGGCGGAAGCCGAAGTGCTGGAAATCCAGGAGCAGTACCAGTCGGGCCTGGTCACCGCCGGCGAGCGCTACAACAAGGTGGTCGACATCTGGTCGCGCACCAATGAGCGCATCGCCAAGGCGATGATGGACACCATCGGTACCGAGAAGGTCGTCAATGCCGAAGGCGAGACCATCGACCAGAAGTCGATGAACTCGCTGTACATCATGGCCGACTCCGGTGCGCGTGGTTCGCAGGCGCAGATCCGTCAGCTGGCCGGTATGCGCGGCCTGATGGCGCGTCCGGATGGCTCGATCATCGAAACGCCCATCAAGGCGAACTTCCGTGAAGGCCTGAACGTGCAGGAGTACTTCAACTCCACCCACGGTGCCCGTAAGGGTCTGGCCGATACCGCGCTGAAGACGGCGAACTCGGGTTACCTGACCCGTCGTCTGGTCGACGTGGCGCAGGACGTGGTCATCACCGAAGTGGATTGCGGTACCACCGAAGGCCTGACCATGACCCCGATCGTGGAAGGCGGTGACGTCGTGGAGCCGTTGAAGGACCGCGTGCTGGGTCGTGTCGTGGCCGAGGACGTGTTCCTGCCGGGCAACGACGAAGATCCGATCGTGACCCGCAACACCCTGCTCGACGAAGCCTGGGTGGCCAAGCTGGAAGACGCGTCGGTGCAGTCGGTCAAGGTCCGTTCGACCATCAGCTGCGCCTCGCCGTTCGGCGTCTGCGCACACTGCTACGGTCGCGATCTGGCCCGTGGCCACATCGTCAACATCGGCGAAGCGGTCGGCGTCATCGCCGCGCAGTCGATCGGTGAGCCGGGTACCCAGCTGACCATGCGTACGTTCCACATCGGTGGTGCGGCGTCGCGAGCTGCTGCGGTCGACAACATCACCGTCAAGACCACCGGTTCTGTGAAGTTCAACAACCTGAAGTCGGTCGAGCACGCCAGCGGTTCGCTGGTGGCGGTCTCGCGTTCGGGCGAAATGTCGGTGCTCGATGCCCACGGCCGTGAGCGTGAGCGTTACAAGCTGCCGTACGGCGCGACCATCACGTCCAAGGACGGCGATGCGGTCAAGGCTGGCCAGACCGTGGCCAACTGGGACCCGCATAACCACCCGATCGTGTCGGAAGTGGCGGGTTTCATCCGCTTCATCGACTTCATCGACGGCGTCACCGTCATCGAGAAGACCGACGAACTGACCGGCCTGGCATCGCGTGAAATCACCGATCCGAAGCGTCGTGGTTCGCAGGCGAAGGACCTGCGCCCGATCGTGCGCATCGTGGACAAGAACGGCAACGATCTGACCATCCCGAACACGGATCTGCCGGCGCAGTACCTGCTGCCGCCGCGCTCGATCGTCAACCTGCAGGACGGCGCCGCCGTCGGCGTGGGTGACGTGGTCGCCAAGATCCCGCAGGAAGCGTCCAAGACCCGCGACATCACCGGTGGTCTGCCGCGCGTCGCCGATCTGTTCGAAGCACGCAAGCCGAAGGATCCGGCGATCCTGGCCGAGCGTTCGGGCATCATCAGCTTCGGCAAGGACACCAAGGGCAAGCAGCGCCTGATCATCAAGGACACCGATGGTTCGGAACACGAAGAGCTGATCCCGAAGTACCGTCAGGTGATCGTCTTCGAAGGCGAGCACGTGACCAAGGGCGAAACCATCGTGGACGGCGAGCCGAGCCCGCAGGACATCCTGCGTCTGCTGGGTGTCGAACCGCTGGCGGCCTACCTGGTCAAGGAAATCCAGGACGTGTACCGCCTGCAGGGCGTGAAGATCAACGACAAGCACATCGAGGTGATCACCCGCCAGATGCTGCGCAAGGTCGAGATCACCGACCAGGGCACCAGCAAGTTCCTGAATGGCGAGCAGGCCGAGCGCCAGCGCGTCATCGAGGAAAATGCCCGCCTGGCCACCCGCAACGAGCTGCCGGCCCGTTTCGATCCGGTCCTGCTGGGTATCACCAAGGCCTCGCTGGCGACCGAGTCGTTCATCTCGGCGGCGTCGTTCCAGGAAACCACCCGCGTGCTGACCGAAGCGGCCGTTCGCGGCACCTCGGACAACCTGCGCGGCCTGAAGGAAAACGTCATCGTCGGCCGTCTGATCCCGGCTGGTACCGGCCTGGCGTACCACGCCAACCGTCGTCGCAACGCCTCCGGGCTGACCGACTCGGAAATGCAGACCCTGTCCGGCAGCACGCCGGCCGTGGCTGAAGTGGCCGCAGTGGCCGCCGTGGCGGTCGAGCCGACCGAAGCTGAACAGGCTCCGGGCAGCGACGAGTAATACGCAGTCCCGGCCTCGGCCGGGACCGCGGCAGGGCAGGGCGCCGACCCCGGTCGGCCCCTTCCCGGCAAATCGACGGCACCGGCCACTGGCCGGATGCCTGCCGATGAGGTAGGATGCCCGCCGGTCTTTCAACGGACCGGCTTGACAACCTGAACGGGGGGCATGGAAAAGGCTCCCCTGTAACGGCCCGGGATCAGGGCTGGCTTGGCGCGTGCGCATTTGACTGCGTTTTCGCCGGGTTGCTACAATCGTCTGTCTCAGCAGGCCGGTCTTTCGCCTGCTCGCACATTTCCGCATTCATGGCCAGTCTTTTCATTGGCCTCTCTCAGAAGAACATACTGATGGCGACGATCAATCAGCTTGTCCGCAAGCCGCGGCAGGCAACCACTTATAAGAGTGCCTCCCCGGCTCTCGATAAGTGCCCCCAGCGCCGTGGTGTCTGCACGCGCGTGTACACCACCACTCCGAAGAAGCCGAACTCGGCGCTTCGCAAGGTTGCCAAGGTTCGCCTGACCAACCAGGAAGAAGTGATTAGCTACATCGGCGGCGAAGGCCACAACCTGCAGGAACACTCCGTGGTCCTGATCCGTGGCGGCCGCGTCAAGGATCTGCCGGGTGTGCGTTACCACACCGTGCGTGGCTCGCTGGACGCCTCCGGCGTTGCCAAGCGTCGCCAGGGCCGTTCCAAGTACGGCGCCAAGCGTCCGAAGAGCTAAGGGAAAGTACACATGTCTCGTAAAGGTAATACGCCGCAGCGCTCTGTCCTGCCGGATCCGAAGCACGGAAGTGAAACCATCGCTCGTTTCATCAATATGGTGATGCTGAGCGGCAAGAAGTCGGTCGCTGAAAAGATCGTCTACGGTGCCATGGACGTGATCGGCGAAAAGAACCCGAATTCCGTCGAGCTGGTTCAGAAGGCTCTGGAAAACGTGGCTCCGTCGGTCGAAGTCAAGTCCCGCCGTGTCGGTGGTGCGACCTACCAGGTGCCGGTCGAAGTGCGTTCGTCGCGCAAGATGGCCCTGGCCATGCGTTGGCTGATCGACTCGGCTCGCAAGCGTGGTGAGAACACCATGCCGAAGAAGCTGGCTGCCGAACTGCTGGACGCCTCGGAAAATCGTGGTGGCGCCATCAAGAAGCGCGAAGAAACCCACCGCATGGCCGAAGCCAACAAGGCATTCGCCCACTACCGCTGGTGAGTTTGACGGCCTTGCAAAACAGGCACGGCAGCACCATCTAGGTGCTGCCCCGCGGCACCTGGGGTGTCGCGCCAATCCGAAGGCCGCCGAAAGGCGGCGTTCGGCCATCCGAATTCCAAGAAATCGAGAGGCTCCCGTGGCCCGCACCACTCCCATCGAGCGTTACCGCAATTTCGGCATCATGGCCCACATCGATGCCGGCAAGACCACCACGTCCGAGCGCATCCTGTTCTACACCGGCAAGAGCCACAAGATCGGTGAAGTGCATGACGGCGCTGCCACCATGGACTGGATGGAGCAGGAGCAGGAGCGTGGCATCACGATCCAGTCCGCTGCCACCACCGCGTTCTGGAAGGGCATGGACAAGTCCCTGCCGGAGCACCGCTTCAACATCATCGACACCCCCGGACACGTCGACTTCACCATCGAAGTGGAGCGCTCGCTGCGCGTGCTCGACGGTGCCGTCTTCGTGCTGTGCGCCGTCGGTGGCGTGCAGCCGCAGTCGGAAACCGTGTGGCGCCAGGCCAACCGTTACAAGGTGCCGCGCATCGCGTTCGTCAACAAGATGGACCGCACCGGCGCGAACTTCACCAAGGTCGTTGGCCAGCTGAAGGCCAAGCTGGGTGCCGTCGCGGTGCCGATGCAGCTGCCGATCGGCGCCGAAGACAACTTCAAGGGCGTGGTCGACCTGATCAAGATGAAGGCCATCCATTGGGATGAAGCCTCGCAGGGCATGAAGTTCGAGTACCTGGAAATCCCGGCGGACATGCAGGCGGAGGCCGAAGAGGCTCGCACCTACATGATCGAAGCCGCGGCTGAAGCCAGCGAAGAGCTGATGGAAAAGTACCTGGGCGGCGAAGAGCTGACCGAGGCCGAGATCGTCGAAGCCCTGCGCGTGCGCACCCTGGCCACCGACATCGTGCCGATGTACTGCGGCTCGGCGTTCAAGAACAAGGGCGTGCAGGCCATGCTGGACGGCGTGGTGCAGCTGCTGCCGTCGCCGATCGACGTCCCGGACGTGACCGGTACCGACGTGGACGATGAATCCATCGCCCTGAGCCGCAAGTCCGATGACAAGGCGCCGTTCTCGGCGCTGGCCTTCAAGATCATCACCGACCCGTTCGTCGGCGCGCTGACCTTCTTCCGTGTCTACTCGGGCACGCTGAATGCCGGCGACCAGCTGCTGAACTCGGTGAAGGGCAAGAAGGAGCGCATCGGCCGCATCCTGCAGATGCATTCCAACGATCGCGAAGAGATCAAGGAAGTGCTGGCCGGTGACATCGCCGCGGCGGTGGGTCTGAAGGACACCACCACCGGTGACACCCTGTGCTCGCAGGACCACCCGATCATCCTGGAGCGCATGGTGTTCCCGGAGCCGGTCATCTCGATGGCCGTCGAACCGAAGACCAAGTCCGACCAGGAAAAGATGGGTCTGGCCCTCGGCCGTCTGGCCCAGGAAGATCCGTCGTTCCGCGTCAAGACCGACGAAGAATCCGGCCAGACCATCATCTCGGGCATGGGCGAGCTGCACCTGGACATCATCGTGGATCGCATGAAGCGCGAGTTCAACGTTGAAGCCAACGTCGGCAAGCCGCAGGTTGCGTACCGCGAAACCATCCAGGCCGCGGACGTCAAGTCGGACTACAAGCACGCCAAGCAGTCCGGTGGTAAGGGTCAGTACGGTCACGTCGTGATCGAGCTGTCGCCGATCACCGCCGAAGATCGTGCCGACCCGAAGATCGGGCCGCTGATCAAGGACGACTTCCTGTTCATCAACGACATCACCGGTGGCGTGATTCCGAAGGAATTCATTCCGTCGATCGAAAAGGGCCTGCGCGAAACCATCACCAGCGGTCCGCTGGCGGGCTTCCCGGTCGTGGACGTCAAGGTCAAGCTGGTGTTCGGCTCGTACCACGACGTCGACTCCTCGGAAATGGCGTTCAAGCTGGCTGCCTCGATGGCCTTCAAGCAGGGCTTCTCCAAGGCCAAGCCGGTCCTGCTGGAGCCGATCATGAAGGTCGAGATCGTGACCCCGAGCGACTATCAGGGTGACGTGATGGGCGACGTCAGCCGTCGTCGCGGCATGCTGCAGGGTTCGAGCGTGACCGGTGACGGTTCGGCTGAAATCATCAATGCGATGATTCCGCTGGGTGAAATGTTCGGCTACGCGACCTCGCTGCGTTCGCAGACCCAGGGTCGTGCAACGTTCACGATGGAATTCGACCATTACGAGCCGGCTCCGTCGAACATCGCCGAATCCGTGGTCAAGAAGTCCTGAGCATAAGCTCAGGACTCCACCTCATTCTTTTCTGATATCCAAGGTATACAACAATGGCAAAGGGTAAGTTCGAGCGCACCAAGCCGCACGTCAACGTCGGCACCATCGGTCACGTCGATCACGGCAAGACCACGCTGACCGCTGCACTGACCAAGATCGGTGCCGAGCGCTTCGGTGGCGAGTTCAAGGATTATTCCTCGATCGACGCCGCGCCGGAAGAAAAGGCACGTGGCATCACGATCTCGACCGCAC
>NZ_JBEUMH010000025.1:0-11779 GCF_041080745.1 Stenotrophomonas sp. JAG2
CAAGCGGGACGCCGAGGCCGCGTTGGTCTGCACCTGATAAGACAGTTGCTACCCGCGCTCCAATGCCTCAGCTGCTCGACAGCTTCATCAACACCAAACCGCTCACGATCAACACCGCCGCGGCAATCCGCATCGCGCTGACCTGCTCGCCGAGGAAGGTAATGCCGATCACGAACGCGCCGACCGCGCCGATGCCGGTCCAGATCGTGTACGCGGTGCCGAGCGGCAACGTGCGCATCGCCAGCGACAGCAGCCAGAAGCTGGCGATCATGGTGACGAGGGTGATGATCGAGGGGGTGAGCTTGCTGAACCCCTCGGACTGCTTCATCGAGAACGCCCAGACGATTTCCAGTACACCAGCTGCCAACAGATAGATCCAGGCCATGTGGCCCTCCTTGATGGGGGCCAGGCCGT
Source organism: Stenotrophomonas sp. JAG2 (assembly GCF_041080745.1). Classification (NCBI taxonomy): domain Bacteria; kingdom Pseudomonadati; phylum Pseudomonadota; class Gammaproteobacteria; order Lysobacterales; family Lysobacteraceae; genus Stenotrophomonas; species Stenotrophomonas sp. JAG2. The sequence continues at coordinate 415 of NZ_JBEUMH010000025.1, forward strand.
CCTGGTCAGTGGGTCCCGAAATGGGGGAGGCCGTTCCTCCTGTACCGCGTATTTTAGCAACCCGCCCGCGCAGTGGCCGCTGCCTGCGGCAACGGGCTACACGGGATTCAGGCTGGGCGTCTGGCACTGCGTGCCGCGCATGCGCTAGAATACGCGACTGCACTGCCGGACCTGTTCCTGCGCTGCACCTTCCGCCTGCGGTTGGCTGATCCTTGATCGCCCAGCAGCCGGAACGTCTCTATGGTGGCCCCGTCGGCCCCTCGCGACGCTAGGTCGAAAATCCCGCCAGGGCCGGAAGGCAGCAACGGTATCGATCGACGCGGGCGCCGAGGTCAGCCGGCGGGGCCGCCACCTTTTTAGGCCCCCTGTTTTCTTTCGCGATGCTGCCGCTCAAAGCGCCGCGGGCGTGCCCTGGTGGAACACCACCCGCCACGCCTCGGCATGCCGTCGCCATAGCGAACTGCGCAGCACCTCGCGCTGGCGCTCGCCCTCGATCACATACCAGCTGCGGTAGCGCACCTGTGCCAAGGTCGGGGCCAGCAGTACGACGTGGTAATCGGTGGAGAGAATCTCGACCTGCGCGCGCTCGCGCGGAATCTCGGCCAACGCAGCCGGACGGTCGAAGCACGCGCCCGAGCTGCCGATCTCGCTGAAGTCGTCATCCAGCAGAGCCGCCAACTGTGCGACATCACCGCGGACCGCCGGCGCATGCAACGCGCGCTCGAGCGCCTGCAGATGGGCGGCCAGCGCGTCATCCATGCTCAGGGAGGATCCTGCGCCAGCACGTGCATCGCGGTCGGGGTGGCCAGCGCCACACGTTCACCGGGCAGGGCCACACGGTGGCCACGCTGGCGCAATGCCTCGCCGTCGGCCTCGCTGGCGTAGTGATAGAGCATCATCCGCGCCTGCAGCTCGGCCGTGTACTCTCGCTCCAGGTCATCCACGCCAGTGTGCGACGGGTTGCCGTGCAGGCCGCAGTCGTGGGCGATCAGCTCGTTGTCGTCGGCGTAGCGCGCCAGCATTTCCGGAATCGGACGGGTATCGCCGCTCCAGGTGACCGCACCCTTCAGGCGCAGGCCATAGGCGGTTTCCGGCCAGTGGTGGCGCACCGGGAACGCCTCCAGGCGCACCCCGTCATGCCAGAACGCGTCGCCGACGACGATCAGCTGGAAGGCGTCCCAGAAATTCGCACCGCCCTCGGCCAGCACGTTCGGGTAATCGGCCACGCGCTTGTGCAGCAGCGGCACCACGCTCGCCGGCACGTACACGCGGATGCGCCCACGGCGCTGCGGCGAGAAGTACGCATCCACGAACAGGCGCTCGAAACCGGCGACATGGTCCAGGTGCACATGGGTGACGAACAGGGCCTGCGGCACCTGGCCGTAGTGCGCCTGGAAGGCGGTGAGCCCTTCCCCGCCGCAATCGATGGTGAGCCACGGGCGGCCATCGCGCTCGATCACCGCCATCGGCGAACCCAGCTGCACGGCCGACGCATTGCCGACCCCCATGAAACGCAATGCCCAGTCCATCAGTAACCCCGGTTCCAGGCCAGATCGTAGGCGCGGCGCAGCCGTGCGTAGTCCTTCTCGACATCGTCATGGCTGCGCTCACCACGCAGTTTGATCAGCGAACGCAGCAGCCGCTTGAGATTGCGCTCGCGCCAGCGGGTGGCGGGGATGCGCAGCACGCCACGATCGAAATCGATCAGCCAGCCGTGGCCGTTGGCGTCGAACAGAATATTGTGGGCGTTGAGATCGGCATGATCCAGCCCGGCGCGGTGGAAGCGCGCGATCAGCCGGCCGGTCTCTTCCCAGGGGGCCCCGCGCCCGGCGACCAGCGCGCGGTCGGCCAGCGAGCGCACGCCCTCCAGCCGCTCCATCAGGATCGCCGCTTTGTAGCGCAGACCTTCGCGCATGTAGAACGCGGCGATCGGTCGGGGCACCGGCAGCTTCTGCGCGTGCAGGGCACGCATCAGCCGGAATTCGGCAAAACTGCGGGTGCGGTTGGCGCCGCGCCAGATGTAGTGGTCCCGGCTCAGCTTGGCCGCCAGGCCGCCGCGCAGGTACTGGCGCAGCACGGCGTGGCCGAAGGGCGCATCGACGAACCAGGCGCCGCCCCGGCCGCCATCGCCGACCGGCCGCGCCCGCTCGCCCCAGTGGGCCGGCGAGAACAGGCTCATCTCGGCTTGCCGCAGGGCTTCGCGGTCGAACAGAATGGCACCGATACCGCGTCCATCGCGGCAGGGCGTCAGCGCTTCAGTGGCGTCGAATGCGACCATTCCTTCGAGTCTAACAACACCATGGCACCAACGTCCTCTTCCTTGTGTCTTTTGCGTTTGTCCGCGCTGGGGGACGTGACCCATGTGGTGCCGCTGGTGCGCACCCTGCAACAGGCCGATCCCGGCGTTTGCCTGCACTGGATCATCGACAAGGGCGGCCACAAGCTGCTCGACGGGCTGCCCGGCGTGACCTTCCACAGCTACGACAAGAAGACCGGCCTGGCCGGCATGCGCGCCCTGCGCGAGAGCCTTCCCGCGGGGCGGTTCGATGCGCTGCTGCAGATGCAGGTCGCCTTCCGCGCCAACGTGCTCTCGGCCTTCGTACCCGCCAAACGCCGCATCGGCTACGACAGATCGCGCTCGAAGGACCTTCACGGGCTTTTCATCAATGAGCGCATTCCCGACCGCCCGGGCATCCACGTACTCGACGCGATCGGCAGCTTCTGCGAGCCGCTGGGCCTGAAACAGACCGAGGTCAGCTGGGACCTGGCCGTGCCGCCGGCGGCGTTCGAGTGGGCCAACGCCCAGTGGGCCGACGACGGCCGCCCGGTGCTGATGATCTCGCCCTGCTCCAGCCACGTGCGCCGCAACTGGTATGCCGACCGCTATGCGGCCGTGGCCAACCACGCCACCTCACGCGGCTGGCGGGTGGTGCTGTGCGGTGGACGCAGCGACCTGGAGCGCGGCATGGCCGATGCCATCCAGGCGCAGCTGACCACGCCGGCGCTGGATCTGGTCGGCAAGGACACCCTCAAGCAGTTGCCGGCCCTGTTGGCCCGCGCCGCGCTGGTGATGACGCCCGATTCGGGCCCGATGCATATCGCCAACGCGATGGGCGCCAAGGTGCTGGGCCTGCATGCGGCCAGCAACCCGCACCGCAGCGGACCCTACTCCGACCGCCGCTACTGCGTGGACCGCTACGACGCTGCGGCGCGCAAATTCCTGGGCAAGCCGGCCAGCGAACTGAAATGGGGCGCGAAGATCGAATTCGACGATGTGATGCAGCTGATCACGGTCGAGGACGGCATCGCCGCCTTCGAGCGCTATGTCGCCGATTACGCGCCGCGCGGGGCGTAATCCTTGTACGACTTCTCTTCCACGTAGAGCGAGCCCAGCGCCAGGTTGATGTCCTTCTTGATGCGGGCGCGCTCATCGTTCTGCTGATAGACACTGCGGGCCAGTTCGACGAAATGGTCGTCGAAGGCCTGGGCCTTGTCCTGCAGGCGGATGTTGTCTTCGATGTCCCACAGGCGCTCGTTGACGGCCTTGAGCTCGGCACGCAGGCGCGCGATGTCCTTGACCCCGGCCGGGTGCGCCATCCAGGTCGTTTCCAGCGCGCTCAGCTCGGTGCGGATGTTGGCCAGCTTGGCCTCGTCGCTGATGCGCTCGGATTTGATCTGCAGGATCGAGATCTTGTCGAGCAGTTCACCGAAGGACACGGGAACGAGGATTTCAGCGGTCATGGTGGGGATCCGTTACGTGAGGTGGGCAGTTTAGCGGACCGTATGTTGGACGGGTGTGGGGCAAGGGTGCGGCCCCTCGGGTAGAGCCATGCCATGCGTGGCTGCGCGATGGTCGGCGGAAGGCAGCCACGCATGGCGTGGCTCCACCTCGATGGCGTCGCGTGGCCTGCGGGGTGGCCGCTTCGTTGCCGGGATTGCTGGGCCCATCCATGGGCCCAGCCCTTCCGCGCTGCGCGCTCCAGGGCCAGACGTTCGTCTGTCCGGATCTGCTCCTGCAGATCCGTCGAACCCCCGTCGGGGGTTCTCATCCGCCCATCAGGCAGATAAAAAGAAAAGGGCTGCCCGATGGGCAGCCCTTTTCTTTTTATCTGGCGGAGAGGGGGGGATTCGAACCCCCGAGGCGCTATAAACGCCTGCCTGATTTCGAGTCAGGTACATTCAACCGCTCTGCCACCTCTCCAGATGGTCCCGGCGAGCCGGGACGCGAATGATACGGGCAGGACGCGCTGGCGACAAGTCATTGCGGGCAAAGAAGTGAATTTCTTCTGTATGGATGCCTTGCCGGATGTCCGGCGGGCCGCGATCATGCCGTTATCCCTCGCAATCCTCACCGGCCCGCGCCTTCCCATGATCGAATTCGGACACCTGACCCACCCCGGCCTGCGCCGTGACCTCAATGAGGATACGTATTACGGCGATGGCGAACTGGCGCTGTGGCTGGTCGCCGATGGCATGGGCGGGCACGCCTGTGGTGAGGTCGCCAGTGCGCTGGCGCGCGAGACCATCGTGCGGGAGATCCGCCGCGGCGCGACGCTGGCGCATGCGATCCGGATCGCAGACGAGGAGATCATCCGCACCTCGCGCCGCCGCAACGACAGCCTGCCGATGGGTACCACCGTGGTGGCAGCCCGGGTGCAGGGCAATCGGTACGAGGTGGCGTGGGTCGGTGACAGCCGCGCGTATCTGTGGCGCGATGGCACGCTGGCCCAGCTCAGCCAGGATCACAGCGTGGTCCAGGAACTGGTCGCACAGGGCAATCTGACCGCCGAGCAGGCCCGCGCGCATCCGCACCGCAATGTGGTGACCCAGGCGCTGGGCGTGACCGATCCGGCGCACCTGAATGTGGCGACCACCACCGGTGAGCTGCGCCCGGGCATGCAGCTGCTGCTGTGCAGTGACGGGCTGACCGAGGAGGTGGAGGACAAGGGCATCGCCCGTACCCTCGCCTTCGACGATGCCAGTGCACAGGAATGCGTGGATACCCTGGTCGCCGCCGCGCTGGATGGCGGCGGCTCGGACAACATCACGGTGATTCTGGTGCGGTGCCACTGATACAACCGTCCCGACCAACGGTCGGGACCTACCGCCGGGGTTGTTGCGTCAGGCGCTGACCGCTTCTACCGCTTCGGGTTCACCATCCCAGATCGCGCGGCCGGCCTTTTTGCGCAGCTTGGCCAGGCGCGCTTCGTGCGCTTCCAGCTCCGAGGCCGTGGCGACCACGCGCGGGCGTGGCAGCAGGCGCGAGGTGTCGAAGGTCTGCGCGTGGGCGCTGCCGGGCTTGTGGTCGTCGGCCGAGCCGAAGCCGATTTCTTCCTGGCCCGAGGTCAGCGCGATGTACACATCGCCCAGGATCTGGGCATCGAGCAGGCCGCCGTGCAGCTGGCGGTGCGCGTTGTCCACGCCCAGGCGCCGGCACAGCGCGTCCAGCGAGTTGCGCTGGCCGGGGAAGCGCTCGCGCGCCATCTTCAACGTATCGATCACCGTGCAGCGGTCGGTGATCTTGCCGTAGTGGTCGCCGAGCAGCGACAGCTCGTTGTCCAGGAAGCCCAGATCGAACGCCGCGTTGTGGATGATCAGCTCGGCGCCGTCGATGTAGGCGAGGAAGTCATCGACGACCTGGGCGAAGTCCGGCTTGTCGGCCAGGAACTCCAGGGTCAGGCCGGTGACTTCCTGCGCGCCCTGTTCGAACTCGCAGTCCGGCTTGAGGTACTGGTGGTAATTGTTGCCACTGGGGCGGCGCTCGAGCAGTTCCACACAGCCGATTTCGACGATGCGGTTGCCCTTCCGCCATTCCAGGCCGGTGGTTTCGGTATCAAGGATGATCTGACGCATGGGCTCAGTGTACCGGGCCGGCGGCGCGGATCCGGATCGCGGCGTCGCGCGCCAGCTGGTCCACGCGCTCGTTGTCCGGGTCGCCGGAGTGGCCCTTCACCCAGCGCCAGTCGATGGTGTGCTTCAGCGTGGCCGCGTGCAGGCGCTCCCACAGCTCCCGGTTCTTGACCGGCGAGCCGCCGGCGGTCTTCCAGTTCTTGCGGATCCAACCGGGCATCCACTCGGTCAGGCCCTGGCGCACGTACTGCGAATCGGTGAACAGCACGATGTTGCACGGCTCGGTGAGCGCTTCCAGCCCCGAGATGGCCGCCATCAGTTCCATGCGGTTGTTGGTGGTATGCGCTTCACCACCGCTCAGCTCGCGCTCGTGCGCGTTGTAGCGGAGCAACGCCGCCCAGCCGCCGGGGCCGGGATTGCCGAGGCAGGAACCGTCGGTGTGGATTTCTATCGTCTTCATTCCATTCCAGATCAGGTGGCCACGGTCCCGTGCCAGCGTGGCACGGCCACGGGCGTCGGTCCCGGCAGGGCCAGAGTGCGTTTTTCAGCGGTGAACAGACAGGCGGCCCGCAGCGGAGCGAGGTCGCGTCGGGCCGGCGAGCGGTCGCGCCACATCGGGCCGAGGTACTGCAGGTCCTCGCAGCTCAGGCCGGCCTGCGTGAGGGTGTGGCGCAGCCGCTGCGGGCTGCGCACGACCAGCCCGTGATGGCGCCACTGGCGGCGGTACGGGCTGAACGGGTTGAGGGTGGACAGCCACAGGCGCCCGCCCGGCATCAGCACGCGGGCGCAGTCGGCGATCAGCTGCTCGGCATCGCGCGCGGTGACGTGCTGCAGGACGATCGCATTGACGCTCTCGTCCGGCAGCGGCAACGGCAGGCCGCAGTGCACGTCCCCGGCGTAGGCCGCCCCGTCCCGGAACAGGCGCAGGCCGCGGCCGGGCAGTTCGACGCGCTCCAGCCAGCCGGGCGTCGGTGCCAGCCACAGCCAGGGGTTCACCGGGCGCTCGGCGAGCAGGGTGCGCAACCGCTCGGATTCCAGACGGCACAAGGCTTGTGCCGGTTCAGTATCAAACCAGGATGCGACTGTCGCTTGACGGGGGCTCGGCACGAGGGGCATGGTCCAATTCTATGCGACTGACCGCCCTACCCGCGTTTGCGGACAATTACATCTGGGCGCTGGTCGCCGACGACGGCGGCGCCATCGTCATCGACCCCGGCCAGGCCGACCCCGTTCTGGCCGCCGCAGCGCAGCAGGGATGGGTTCCCCACAGCATTCTGTTGACCCACCACCACGACGACCACATCGGCGGCGTGGCCGAGCTGCAGGCCCGTTTTCCCGCCGTGGAGGTGTACGCACCGGTGGAACCGCGCATCGCCGTCCCTGCCCACCGCGTCGCTGAAGGTGAATGCGTTCAGGCATTGGGGCTGGGGTTCCACGTAGTATCCGTGCCCGGGCACACCCGGAGCCATATCGCGTTTCACACCGCTGAACACCTTTTCAGTGGCGATGCGTTGTTCAGCCTGGGCTGTGGGCGCATGTTCGAAGGTACGCCTCCCCAGCTTCTGGCATCCCTGCAGAAGCTGGCGTCCCTGCCAGCGCGACTGATGGTCTGTTGCGCCCACGAGTACACCCTGTCCAATGCCGTCTTCGCGCGGCATGTAGACCCCACCAACGCTGCGCTGTCGCAGCGCCATGAGGAGGCCTTGGCCATGCGCCGCGATGACCTGCCCACGCTGCCGGTTTCACTGGCAAGCGAGCTGGAATGCAACCCGTTCCTGCGTACGAACACCCCCGCCATCCAGGCGGCCGTCAGCGCCCATCTCGGGCGTCCCGTTACCGATGAAGTCGATGTTGTCGCAGGCCTGCGACACTGGAAAGACGGATTTCGAACATGAGTCGGCGATTGTTGCCGCTCGCGCTTGGCCTGGCGATCGCCGTGGCCGGCAGCGCGGGCGCCCAGTCGTTGACCGCCGGCATGTCGCAGAACGTGGCCGGCCTGTCCTCCCTTCCCCTGACCGCTGCGGCCCTGCCGCCGGCCTCGGTGCGCAACGGACAGGACATCTTCGCCAGCTTCCGCGCCGGCCTGGCCGAACCCACCTGTGACGCCGAGGCGACCAGCCCGCGTTGGCAGAAGCAGTTCGCGCATGCCCCCTCGCGGTTGGCCAACCAGGACGATGACGCCCTGGTGCTGTTCGGCTACGTGGTCGAAGAGCTGCGCAAATCCGACCTGCCGACCGAATTCGCGCTGATTCCCTTCGTGGAAAGCGGCTACCGGCCCAACGCCCGCAACGGCGGTGGCCCGGCCGGCCTGTGGCAGTTCATCGCCACCACCGCCAAGAACCACCGCGTGCAGATGACCCCGGGCTATGACGGCCGGTTGTCGGCGGTGGATTCGACCCAGGCCGCGGTGCGCTACCTGAAGACCCTGCACGGCATGTTCGGCGGCGACTGGCGCCTGGCCACGATGGCCTACAACGCCGGCGAGTACCGGGTGCTGCAGTCGCTGCGCAAGGCCGGCATGAATGCGCAGAACGCGCGTCCGGCCGAGCTGCCGGGGCTCTCCCCGGTGACCTATGCCTACGTCGAGAAGCTGCATGCCCTGGCCTGCGTGCTGGAAGACGCGGAAACCGAGCCGGCGGTGATGGCCTCGCTGGACCGCACCGTGCCGGTACTGAAGGGTCATACCCTCCCGGCCGGCACCAGCGTCCAGCAGTGGGCCCAGCAGCGCGACCTGGATCCGGCACGGATCGCCCGCCTCAATCCGGCCCTGGCCAGTGGCAAGGGCCGTCCGGCCGGCCAGGTGACGGTTCTGGCCCCTACCGCGCACGCGCCGGTGGATGCCAGCGCCAGCGTGGCCGCCATCGCGGTGGCGCCGAGCGCGCCGACGGACACCACGGCCGCGCGTACCGCGCCCGGTCCGGTGGCCACCCGCGCCGTGGCCAGCGCGGATCGCCCGCGCAGCCGCCGCCACACCGTACGGGATGGCGAGTCGGCCTGGGCGATCGCCCGCCGCTACGGGATGCCGCTGAAGGCCCTGCTGTCGCTCAATGGGCTCAGCGGCAGCAGCGTGCTGAAGCCGGGTGCGGTACTGCGCGTCGAAGACTGACCCCGCGGTCCGCATTGCAGGTGACGACAATGCCCGGTTCTGCCGGGCATTGTCGTTTCCGGGCGTTGTCCCCGGCTCCGGCGGGGCCTGGATGGCGGACGAAGCACGCACAACAAAAAGCCCGGCAGTGCCGGGCTTTTTGTTTTCCTTGCAGAAGCCGACCCGGTTAGAGGTTGGCTTCTTCGGTCTGCACCTTGAAGTGCTTGCGCATCGCGTCGACGTAGGCCTTGGCGGCGGCCATGCCGTCGATCTGGCTCAGCTGCTCCTTGAGCTGCTGCTGCTGGGCGGCGTCCACTTCGGCGACGTTGCCCGGGCTGACCTTGGTGACCGCATAGATCACGTAGCGGCCCTGCACGGCGACCTTGCCGTAGCTGGGCTTGCCTTCGGCCGGCAGCGGCGCGCTGAACACGGCGCGGTTGATCTCCGGGGTCGGCACCGGCTGGGTGCGCGGCAGGCCCGGCAGCGGGCTGATCTGCAGCTTCTCGCTGGCGGCCAGCGCCTGCAGGGTCTGACCGGCCTTCAGCTTGGCCAGCACGGCGTCCACGGCCTTCTCCGAGGCTTGGCGGGTGCGGTCGGCATGGATCGCAGCGATGACCTGCTCACGGGCCTTGGCCAGCGGCAGCGCCTGCTCCGGGCTGTGCTCGGTCACGCGGATCATCACGGTGTGGTTCGGGCCCAGCTCGATCGGGTCGCTCACCGTGCCGTCCTGGGTCAGGACGTCGGAGAACGCCGCGCGCAGCACGGCCGGGTTGGCGGCGATGCCACTGGCGGTGGCGCGGGTGAACGGGCCGAGGGTCTGCACCGGCAGGCTCATGTCCTTTGCCGGGCCTTCCAGCGAGGTCGGGTTCTTGTAGACCAGGTCGACCAGGCGGCCGCTCAGCTCGGTGAACACGCGATCGGCGTCGGCCTTGGCCTGCTCGGCCGCCAGCTGGTCACGCACGTCTTCGAACGAACGGCCTTCGCCGCCCTTGGTCTCGCGCAGCTTGAGCACGTGGAAACCGAAGTCGGTCTTGACCGGACCGGTGATCTCGCCCGCCTTCATGGCGAACAGCGCGTCTTCGAACGGCTTCACCATCGCGCCGCGCTCGACCCAGCCCAGGTCACCGCCGGTGTCCTTGGAACCCGGATCTTCGGAGTTGGCTTTGGCGATTGCAGCGAAATCGGCACCCGGTGCCTTGGCTTCGGCCGCGATGCGCGTGGCCTTCTCTTCGGCTGCCTTCAGCTTGGCCGGATCGCTGCCGTCGACGGCGATCAGGATGTGCGAGGCCAGACGCTGTTCCGGCGTCGCAAAGCGCGCCTTCTCGTCCGCATAGCGCTTGCGCAGCGTGGCTTCGTCGGCCGCGGCGGCGGCCGGCAGGTTCGCGCCGTTGATCTCGACGTATTCCAGCGACACGGTTTCCGGCTGGCGGAAATCCTTGGTGTGGCCGTCATACCACTGCTTGATCTGCGCGTCGGTCACTTCGGCGGTATCGGCCGGGATTTCCGGCAACGCGGCCAGCTCGACGTCGCGGGTTTCACCCAGCAGCTTCATCAGGCGCTCGGCTTCGCTCTGGGTCGTGAACCCGGAACGCTGCAGGGCCGACGGAATGATCGACTGCTGGATGCTCTCGCGCACCAGCGCTTCGAACTGCGTCGGCGTGCGCGGCGGATTGCCGCTGGCCAGCGCGATGCGGTAGTTGTCCTGGTTGAACTTGCCGTCCGCATCCAGGAAGGCCGGGATCGAGGCGATGTACTCGCGCACGGCGCCATCGCCGATCACGATGCCGGACTGCTCGCCGGCCAGGCGCACGACCTGCTCGTCGATCATCTGGTCCAGCACGGCCAGCTTGCTTTCCGTGCTTTCGAACTGACGCGGATCGAAGTCCTCGCCCTGTTCCTGGCGTGCCTGCTGGCGCGCCTGCTCGAAGCGCACGCGGAAATCATTGGAGCTGATCTCATGGTGCTGCCACAGGAACGAGACCGGCCACCACGACGGGGCGGACTTCCACCAGGTCGGCGGTGCGGCCACTTTGGCCACGTTCTGCGAGCCGACGCCACCGAGGTAGCTGGAGTCGATCACGAACAGGAACGGAATCATCAGCAGCCCCAGGATCACGGTAACGATCCAGCCCGAGGTCTTGTCGCGAAGTTTCTGCAGCATGGGAAAAATCAAGGCCTGATTGGCGAGCCCGGCAGTGTAACCCGCTTCGCGGCAGGCTCCAAAAGTCCGCGCGCCACGCCCCGGCGCACGATCCGCCCGGTGCCACGACAGCGGATCGGCGGCTGGCGGACGACCGGCAGTGCGAAGTTGATCGACCTGCTGGATCGGGGGCAAAAAAAAAGCCCTTGGTTTTCACCAAGGGCTCTTCAAAGATTGGCGGAGCGGACGGGACTTGAACCCGCGACCTCCGGCGTGACAGGCCAGCATTC
>NZ_JBEUMH010000026.1:0-11487 GCF_041080745.1 Stenotrophomonas sp. JAG2
GCCTGGCGGCGACGGCCTCCTCCTTGATTTTGCCCAGGGGCCTACCGGCCGCTACGGGGCTCGGCGTGCGGAACGCGTGCGCGACACCGTGCCTTTCCTTGGGCGCCAGTGGTCTGGATACGTGGGTCGCGATGCCCTTGCCGGCGAATGTCCCCCGGCGTCGGCCTGCGGCCGCCACCTCCTCCTTTATTTCGCCCACAAGGGCATCGCGACCCAGCGCCCGACTCATCTGCCGCCGCGCCAGGAAAGCTACAGAGCGCCTCGAATGCATGCCACGCAGGTGGGACAAGAACCAAAAAAAACGGGACGGCATATGCCGTCCCGTCCGGGTGCTGCAGGAAGCGCGCGGATTAGAGCGCGGCGTCCTTGAGCTTCTTGAGCGGACGCACCTTCAGCTTGGTGGAGGCCGGCTTGGCGGCGAACCACTGCTCTTCCTTGGTGAACGGGTTGATGCCCTTGCGCTTCGGCTTGGCCGGCACGCTGACGGTGGAGATCTTCAGCAGGCCCGGCAGGGTGAAGCTGCCAGCGCCCTTCTTGTGCACCGAAGCGGCGACGGCGCCTTCCAGCGAGGCGAGCACGGCGCGCACGTCCTTGGCGACAACGCCGGACGCTTCAACGATGTGTGCAACCAGACCAGACTTGCTCAGCACTTCCTTGATCGGCTTGGGAGCGGCCGGCTTCGCGGCTGCCTTCGTAGCGACTTTCTTTACTGCCTTCTTCGGGGCAGCCTTCTTAGCGGTCTTTGCCATGGTTTCCTGTTCCGTGAACGGTTGGTTGTTTGGTCGCGCCGAACCCCGTCGGCAAGCGAAATGTAGGGCAACTATGGGGCGCCGCCAATAGGCAAACGCATAAAAATTCGTGATTTCCACGCCCTTCGTTACCGCAGTGCATCAGGTCATAGCCAAAAAACAGGGTCCGCCCTCGCGGCGGAGGCCATCGGTCATGGACCGTCGCACCCCGACTGTCGCACGAAAACCACTTGAAAACAGCATCCGTCTTGAGATCCGATTCAGCTGGGGGCGGCGCCTGCCGATCGCCTGACGGCAGCCAGACACGGTGCTAACGCGGACCGGTCTAGGCTGGCCAGGCCATTCATCCCGCAGGAGATCAACGATGGGTATTTCGCGTCATGCCACCGCGCATTGGGAAGGTGACCTCAAGACAGGCAAGGGACAATTGAGTACGCCCCAGAGCGGCTTGATGGACAAAACCCGCTATGCCTTCAGCAGCCGCTTCGGCGATGAGAAGGGCACCAACCCGGAAGAACTGATCGCCGCCGCGCACGCCGGGTGCTTCACCATGGCACTCTCGGCCAAGCTCACCGAGGCCGGTTTCGTGCCCACTTCGCTGGATACCGAAGCCAAGGTCGACCTCTCGATGGAGGGCGGCCCGCAGCTGTCGCAGATCACGTTGAAGGTGAAGGCCGTGGTGCCGAACATCGAGGCCACCCAGTTCCGCGCCATCGCCGATGACGCCAAGCAGAACTGCCCGGTGTCCAAGGCACTCAGCGCGGTACCGATCACGCTCGAGGCCGAGCTGGCCGGCTGATCCGCGCAGACGGATTGGTGCACAGCAGATTGTGATGGGAAAGCGGCGGCCGCATAGTCGCCGCTTTCCTGTTGTGGGGTCTCTGCATGCGTCCGACCGCTCTTGCCGCCCTGATCGCCTGCCTGCTGGCCGGCACCGCGCAGGCCGATGTCCGCATGCTGACCGCTGCGACGATCCACACCGGCGATCCCGACGCACCGGCCGCCACTGCCCTGGCCTGGGATACCGATACCGGGCGCGTGCTTGCCGTCGGCGACCGGCAGGCGATGCTCACGCTGTATCCACTCGCGGCATTGACCGACGTCGGCCAGGCGACCGTGATTCCGGGCCTGATCGACGCGCATGCCCACCTGATGTTCCTCGGCGGCACCCTGATGCAGGCCGACCTCACCGGCGCGACCAGTAGCCGGGATATCGTCGCGCGGCTGCAGCGCTTCGCGGCTGACAATCCCGAGGGCTGGCTGCTGGGCAGCGGCTGGGACCAGAATCGCTGGCCGGACAAACAGTTCCCGACCGTGGCCGATCTCGACGCGGCGTTCCCGGACCGGCCGGTCTGGCTGGGTCGCATCGATGGCCATGCCGGCTGGGGCAACAGCGCGGCACTGCGTGCCGTCGCGCGGCAACCCGGGCAACGCGCATTGAAGGGCAGCTGGCAACCGGCCGGCGGGCGCATCGTGCGCGATGCCAAGGGGCAACCGAGCGGGGTGTTCGTCGATGAAGCGATGTCGCTCGTGCAGGCCGCGATCCCGGCGCCGAGCGAGGCCGCGCGCGAGCAGATGCTGGCCCGCGCGCTGGACAAGGCGGTCAGCCAGGGCCTGACCGGTGTGCATGACATGGGCGTATCGCGCGCCGACCTGGCCCTGATGCGTCGCTTCGCCGATGCCGGCAAGCTGCCTCTGCGCATCGATGCGTATGCCGATGGCAATGGCGATGCCCTGGCGGATATCTGTGCCCAAGGCGCGTACCAGCATGCCGGTGGCCGCCTGGAGATGCGCGGGGTGAAACTGTTCATGGATGGGGCGCTGGGCAGCCGCGGGGCCGCGCTGTTGGCCGATTACAGCGACGACCCGCACAACCGTGGGTTGCTGGTGACCTCACCCGACGACTTTGAAACGGCGGTGCGCAAGGCCGATACCTGTCATGTCCAGGTCGCCACGCATGCGATCGGGGATCGTGGCAACCGGATCGCACTGGACACCTATCAGAAGGTGCTGGGCGAGCGTCGCGCCACGGATCATCGCTGGCGGATCGAGCATGCGCAGGTGGTCGCGCTGGAGGACATTCCGCGCTTCGCCCAGCTCGGCGTGATCGCCTCGATGCAACCCACCCACGCCACGTCGGACATGGGCTGGGCGCAGGATCGGGTCGGTCCCGAGCGCATCCTCGGTGCCTATGCGTGGCGACGGATGCTGGCCTCCGGAGCGCGGCTCGCGCTCGGCTCGGATTTCCCGGTCGAGCAGGTCGATCCACGGCTGGGGCTGTATGCCGCGGTTACCCGCCAGGACCGTGCCGGCCAGCCACCAGGGGGCTGGCAGCCCGATCAGCGCCTGACGGCGGCGGAAGCGCTGCGCGGTTTCACCGCCGATGCGGCGTGGGCGGGCCATGACGAAGCCCAGGTCGGCCGGTTGCAGCCGGGACTGCGCGCGGACTTCGTCGTGCTCGACCGCGACCCGCTCAGCGTTCCGCCGGCCGGGCTGGCCGACCTGCAGGTGCGCTCGACCTGGGTCGATGGCGCACCGGTATACGAGGCGGCGCGCTGAGGCGCCGCGGGTTTACCAGTCCAGCGTGCCGCGGATGACGGTCTGCACCTGGCCGCCGGACCAGACGTCACCATGGTCATCGATGCGCAGGGTCAGGCGCGCATCGTGGCCGACTTCCCGGCCCTGGCTGACCACGTAACCGTGCGCGGTACCCGGCAGCGCGTCGCGGCTGTCCAGCCAGGCGGCGAGCACGGCATTGGCCGCACCGGAGGCAGCATCTTCAAAGCGACGGCCATTGCCGACGAAGGCGCGGACCGCGAGATTCCAGGCCTGGCCCTGGCTGCGCGCATAAGCGAACACACCCATGCTGTCGGTCGCCTCGGCCAGCGTTGCCACGGCGTCCCAGTCGGGGGTGAGCGCGCGCAGGGCGGCTTCGTCAGCCAGTTCCACCACCCACCAGCTGCGGCCACCGGCCATGCGCGCCGGCGGCAGGCTGCCCAGTGGCCAACCGGCCAGGACGGTCTGCAGGCGGGGATCGGCGGCGGTGGTCACTTCGGCCACGGCGGCGCGCGGGGTGCGGATTGCGATGGTGCGGGCCTCACCGCTGCCGTCCACGCGCAGCGGCAGGGCCCCGGCGATGCCGTCCTGGATCAGCACGCCCTCCACCGGCGCGGCCACGCCCAGTTCCAGCACCGCATGGGCGGTGCCCACGCTGGGATGGCCGGCGAACGGCACTTCCTTCTGCGGACTGAACATGCGGATGCCGTAGCTGGCGCCCGGGGCCTGCGGCGGGAACACGAAGGTGGTCTCGGGCAGCCGGGTCCAGCGGGCGATGGCCTGCATCGCCGCCTCGTCCAGGCCCTGGGCATCAAGCACCACGGCCAACGGGTTGCCAGCGCCGGGGTAGGGCGAGAACACATCCAGCTGCAGGAAACGACGGGAGGTCATGGCGGTACGCTCGACGAAAACGGGCGGGCAGCTTACCAACCGGCGCCGCCTCCCGGGCCGTGTACGGCGGCGCGTGGACCGGTGTCGGCACAAATCCGGCCCGCCTGGGCCGCCCGGGCCCTGCAACGGCCAGGCTTGGCATAGAATCGGGGGTTCGGCCCGGCGTGCCGGGCGATCCCCCTCACTACCCAAACCTCCACCTCCATGTCAGCTTCCCCCCTTGTCGATCGCTGGATCGTACTGAAGTTCGGCGGCACCTCCGTGTCGCGTCGTCACCGCTGGGACACCATCGGCAAACTGGCGAAAAAACGGGCGGAAGAGACGGGCTCGCGCGTGCTGGTGGTGGTGTCGGCGTTGTCCGGGGTGACCAATGAACTCACCGCGATCGCCGATGGCGCCGCCGACAGCCGCGACCGCGTCGCCGCGCTGGTCGCGCGCCACCGTGAATTCCTGACCGAGCTCGAGCTGGACGCCGCCGCGCTGGATGTCCGCCTGGCCGCGCTTTCCGGGCTGCTGGACGATCCGCGTGCCGCCGGGCGGCCGTTGGAATGGCAGGCCGAGGTGCTGGGCCAGGGCGAGCTGCTGTCCTCGACCGTTGGCGCCGCCTACCTGCGCGCCAGCGGCCTGGATTTCGGCTGGATGGACGCGCGCGAATGGCTCGATGCGCTGCCGCCGCAGCCCAGCCAGAGCGAGTGGTCGCAGCGCCTTTCGGTGAATTGCCAGTGGCGTGCCGAGACCGACTGGGCCACGCGTTTCCGCGCCCAGCCGGCCCGCATGCTGATCACCCAGGGCTTCATTTCCCGTCATGCCGATGGTGGCACCGCCATCCTCGGTCGCGGTGGTTCGGATACGTCCGCGGCGTACTTCGGTGCACTGCTCGGCGCGAGCCGCGTGGAGATCTGGACCGATGTGCCGGGCATGTTCAGCGCCAACCCGAAGGACGTGCCGGATGCGCGCCTGCTGACCCGCCTGGACTATTACGAAGCGCAGGAAATCGCGACCACCGGCGCCAAGGTGCTGCACCCGCGCTCGATCAAGCCGTGCCGCGATGCCGGCGTGCCGATGGCGATCCTGGACACCGAACGCCCCGAGCTGCCGGGCACCAGCATCGATGGCAACGCCGCGGCGGTGCCGGGCGTGAAGGCGATCAGCCGTCGCAACGGCATCGTGCTGGTCTCGATGGAAGGCATCGGCATGTGGCAGCAGGTCGGCTTCCTGGCCGACGTGTTCGGGCTGTTCAAGAAGCATGGCCTCTCCGTCGACCTGATCGGTTCGGCCGAAACCAACGTGACCGTCTCTCTGGACCCGTCCGAAAACCTGGTCAGCACCGATGTGCTGGCCGCGCTGTCGGCCGACCTGTCGCAGATCTGCAAGGTCAAGATCATCGTGCCGTGCGCGGCGATCACCCTGGTCGGCCGCGGCATGCGCTCGATGCTGCACAAGCTCTCGGACGTGTGGGCTACCTTCGGCCGCGAACGCGTGCACATGATTTCGCAGTCATCCAATGACTTGAACCTGACCTTCGTCATCGACGAGGCCGATGCGGACGGCCTGCTGCCGATCCTGCACGCCGAGCTGATCGACAGCGGCGCGATGCCGGTGGAAGAGGGCGAAGTGTTCGGCCCGCGCTGGCGCGAAATCGCGGGCACCATCCGCCCGCGCGAAACCGCCTGGTGGCGCGGCCAGCGCGAGCACCTGCTGACCCTCGCCCAGGCCGGCACGCCGCGTTACGTCTACAACCTGGCCACGGTGCGGGCGCGTGCGCGCGCGCTGAACGCGATCAAGGCGATCGACCAGCGCTACTACGCGATCAAGGCCAACTCGCACCCGGCCATCCTGGAAGTGCTGGAGCAGGAAGGCTTCGGCCTGGAGTGCGTCTCGCACGGCGAGCTCAAGCATGTGTTCAACACGCTGCCGACGCTGTCGCCCAAGCGCGTGCTGTTCACCCCCAGCTTCGCGCCGCACGCCGAGTACGATGCCGCGTTCGCGCTGGGCGTGACCGTCACCCTGGACAACGTGGAAGCCCTGCAGCGCTGGCCGGAACTGTTCAGCAACCGCGAGTTGTGGCTGCGTGTCGACCTGGGCCGTGGCGAAGGCCACCATGCCAAGGTCCGCACCGGTGGCAAGGACTCCAAGTTCGGCCTGCCGATCGCCCGCGTGGATGAGTTCGTGCGCATCGCCGGCGAGCTGGGCACCCGCGTGGTCGGCCTGCATGCGCACCTGGGCAGCGGCGTGGAAACCGCGCAGCACTGGCGCCTGATGTGCGATGAACTGGCCGGGTTCGCCCGCCGCATCGGCAGCGTCGAGACCATCGACATCGGCGGTGGCCTGCCGATCCCGTACAGCGCCGATGACGAGCCGTTCGATCTGGAGGCCTGGGCCGTTGGCCTGGCCGAAGTGAAGGCGGTGCACCCCGCGTTCCGGTTGGCGATCGAGCCAGGTCGTTACCTGGTGGCCGAGTCCGGCGTGCTGCTGGCGCGGGCCACCCAGGTGGTCGAGAAGGACGGCATCCGCCGTGTCGGCCTGGATGCGGGCATGAACACGCTGATGCGTCCGGCCCTGTACGACGCCTGGCATGACATCGAGAACCTCAGCCGTTTGAGTGGCTACTCCGAAGCGATGTTCGATGTGGTCGGGCCGATCTGCGAATCCAGCGATGTGTTCGGCAAGCGCCGCCGCCTGCCGGCCTCGACCGCGCCGGAGGATGTGATGCTGATCGCCGACGCGGGCGCGTACGGCTACGTCATGGCCAACACCTACAACCAGCGCGAGCTGCCGCGCGAGGACATCATCGATGATGGTCCTTGAGTGCTGCCAGCCGCCTTCCAAACCGGATACACCATGACTGCTTTTGATAAACACCAGGTTGCCGTTTTCCGCTTCGTCCGCTGCGAATTCGCTGCGGATACCGGCGTGGCGCAGCTGGTCTACGCCTTCGATGACGGCCCGGAGCTGATCGAGACGGTGACCATCCCGGGCGCGCCGTTCGTGCTCGAGGGTGACCGTGCCGAGGCGGTGCAGCGCGCCCTGCGCCTGCTGCACCTGATCGCCGGCGTGAGCTACTACAAGGCCGGCGTGCCCGAGCAGGTGCGCATCGACAGCTACACGATCGATGCGGCGACCGCGGCGCTGGTCGAGACCGTGTACCTCAACGGCCTGGGCGAATTCGCCTACCGCAATGGCCTGAACCTGCGTGGCCGCTTCCGCCTGCCGGTGGACGGCGAGGCCTTCGCGGCGCCGGCGCTGGGCCTGCGCGAACACGCGCTGGTCGCCATCGGCGGCGGCAAGGATTCGCTGGTCAGCATCGAAGCGTTGCGCAGCCTGGGCATCGCCGAAACGGTCACGTGGATCGGCGGCTCGCAGCTGATCCGCGCCTGCGCCGAGCGCACCGGCCTGCCGATCCTCAACATCGGCCGCACGCTGGCCCCGGAGTTGTTCGAGCTCAACCGCCAGGGGGCCTGGAACGGTCATATCCCGGTCACCGCGGTGAACTCGGCGATCATGGTGCTGGCCGCGCTGCTGCAGGGCGTGGACCAGGTGGTGTTCTCCAACGAGCGCTCGGCCAGTTATGGCAGCCAGATTCCGGGCACGGGCGAGGTCAATCACCAGTGGTCGAAGGGCTGGGCGTTCGAGCAGGCCTTCGGCGAGCATCTGGAACGGCACGTCGCCGCGGACCTGCACTATTACTCGCTGCTGCGCCCGCTCTCGGAGCTGGCGGTGGCGCGTCAGTTCGCCAAGAGCGATGTCTACGACGCGCATTTCTCCAGCTGCAACCGCAATTTCCACATCCTGGGCGAGCGCCCGGTAAACCGCTGGTGCGGCGTCTGCCCGAAGTGCCACTTCGTGTTCCTGGCGCTTGCGCCGTTCATGCCCAAGATGCGCCTGGTCGGCATCTTCGGCCGCAACCTGCTCGACGATATCGAGCAGGCCCCGGGCTTCGATGCACTGCTGGAATTCCAGGACCACAAACCGTTCGAGTGCGTGGGCGAAGGCCGCGAATCGCGCGCGGCGATGGCGACCCTGGCCGCGCGCCCGGAATGGAATGAAGACGTGCTGGTGAAGCGGTTCGTCCACGAGATTCGCCCGCAGCTGGATGCCACCGAACTGCAGATCGAGCCGCTGCTGGCGCTGGAAGGCGAACACCGCATCCCGCCGGCGATCTGGGAGCGTCTGCGTGCGAATTTCGCAGCTTGAAGGCAAGCGCGTTGCGTTGTGGGGATGGGGACGTGAGGGACGCGCGGCGTTCCGCGTCCTGCAGCAGCGGCTGCCGTCGCTGCCGCTGACCTTGTTCTGTCCGGAGGCCGAGGCTGCCGGCGCGCACGAGGAAACCCGCGGCGCGCTGACGGTCCGTTCGGATGTCACCGGCGAGGCACTGGCCGCGTTCGAGGTGGTGATCAAGTCGCCGGGCATCAGCCCGTATGGCGAAGCTGCGTTGCACGCCACGGCGCAGGGCACGCAGTTCATCGGTGGTACCTCGCTGTGGTTCGCCGAACAGGCCGCCGCCGACGGCATCGTGCACGACACCGTGTGCGTGACCGGCACCAAGGGCAAGAGCACCACCACCGCGCTGCTGGCGCATCTGCTGCGTGCTTCGGGCGTGCGCACCGGGCTGATCGGCAACATCGGCCTGCCGCTGCTGGAAGTGCTGGACCCGCAGCCGGTGCCGCGGTACTGGGCGGTGGAGCTGTCCAGCTACCAGACCGGCGAGGTCGCGCGCAGTGGCGCGCACCCGCAGGTCGCCATCGTGCTGAACCTGTTCCCCGAGCACCTGGACTGGCACGGCAGCGAGGCACGCTACATCGAGGACAAGCTGCGGCTGGTCACCGAGGCCGCGCCGCGGATCGCGGTGCTCAACGCCGCCGACCCGCACCTGGCAGGATTGTCGTTGCCGGAGAGCGAGGTCATCTGGTTCAACCAGCCGCAGGGCTGGCATATGCGTGGCGATGTCGTGCATCGCGGCGAGCAGGTGGTGTTCGATACCTCACATACGCCGCTGCCGGGCAGGCACAACCGCGGCAATCTGTGCGCGGTGCTGGCCGCGATCGAGGCCTTGGGCCTGGACGCGGTGGGGCTGGCCCCGGCGGTGCAGGATTTCCGCCCGCTGCCGAACCGTCTGCAGACGATCGGCATGCGCGACGGGATAACCTTCGTCAACGATTCGATCAGCACCACGCCGCACGCGAGCCTGGCCGCGCTGGAGTGCTTCGCCGGGCGCCGCATCGCGCTGCTGGTGGGGGGACATGATCGTGGTCTGGATTGGCACGACTTCGTCGCGCACATGGCGCACGACGTGCCGCCGGTGGAGATCGTCACGATGGGGGCCAACGGGCCACGCATCCACGCGCTGCTGCAGCCGCTGGCCGATGCCGGCCGCTTCGGGCTGCATGCCGCTGCCGACCTGCCCGAGGCCATGCGGCTGGCGCAGGCCGCGCTCGGCGGGGAGGGCGGGGTCGTGCTGCTGTCGCCGGGTGCGCCGAGCTATGGCGTATACCGTGACTACGTCGCCCGTGGCCGCCACTTCGCTGACCTGGCCGGCTTCGATCCGGATCAGATCACGGCGATCCCGGGCATCGGCATCGCCTGAGTCACGTCAGACCTCTTCCTCATCGATGAAGGCGTAGTCGTTTTCGATGAGCTGCTGCAGGTATGCATCGAAGCTCGGCGCGATCACCCGGTAGCTGTCGGGATCGTGCAGATAGCGCACCACCTGGCCGACCGTGCCACCGGGGGCGGGATGGAAATCCAGGTACAGCATCGAGCTGCCGCCGTTGTTCATGCAGTGCGAGAAGCACAGGCGCTTGCCCATCGGCAGGTCGGCATCGATGCCGTCGCCGAGAATCTCCGGGTCTTCCTCCAGCCATTCCTCGTAGATCGAGCGGATGCTGTCATCCCACTGCGCGCTGTCCTCGAAGACCTGGTCCACCGAGCGCAGGTAGTAGGGGTAATGCCCCTCTTCGACGTCCGAGCCCAGCATCAGCACCACGACCTCGCCACCCGGGTAGGTGCGGAAATGCGTGCCATCCACCCGCGCCAGCAGCGCGAGCAGGCTCTCGGGCACCTGCGGCCAGCGCTCGCGCAGGCGCGCCAGGTCAGCGGCGCTGGCCCCTTCGACCCAGGCCCACATCCGCGCATCGTCTTCGGGCAGGCGCGGCACCAGGCCGGACAGGAAGCGGTCGACAAGACTCATGAAGTGTTCCGTAAACAGGGCCGGCCAGCCTGCCATAACAGGGACGGAGGTAGTTAATTCAATAACAGGGACGGGGGTGGTTAATTCAGATGAGGTCGGGCGCGGCCGGTCTGCCGGATCACAGGGGGGAACGTGGACCCGGCGCTTCTACACGGTCCCGTCAACCGGCCGTCATACACTCGGGGCTCTTTCTGTCGGGAGCAGACGCATGAACAGGCAATGGCGGTGGGGTGCGGCGGTGCTGTTGGGGATGACGGCGCTGCCCGCGCTGGCGGCGATGCAGGCCAAGCCGGTGGAGTGGACCCAGGATGGCACCACCTTCAGCGGCGTGCTGGTCTACGACGACGGAGACAACGACAAGCGTCCGGGGCTGGTGATGGTGCCCAACTGGAAGGGCGTCAACGACTCGGCGATCGCCAAGGCCAAGCAGCTGGCCGGCGACGACTACGTGGTGCTGGTTGCCGATGTGTACGGCAAGGGCGTGCGCCCGAAGACC
Source organism: Stenotrophomonas sp. JAG2 (assembly GCF_041080745.1). Classification (NCBI taxonomy): domain Bacteria; kingdom Pseudomonadati; phylum Pseudomonadota; class Gammaproteobacteria; order Lysobacterales; family Lysobacteraceae; genus Stenotrophomonas; species Stenotrophomonas sp. JAG2. The sequence continues at coordinate 10,880 of NZ_JBEUMH010000026.1, forward strand.
GATGCCGAGGCGGGGCCGGTAGCGACCAAGCTGCGCAATGACCGCCCCGTGCTGCGGGCGCGTGCGCTGAAGGCGATCGAGGTGCTCAAGGCCCAGGCGGGGAAGGCGCCGCTGGATGCCAGCCGGATCGGCGCGGTTGGCTTCTGCTTCGGCGGCACGACCGTGCTCGAGATGGCGCGCGCCGGTGCGCCGCTGGCCGGTGTGGTCAGCCTGCATGGCGGGCTGGGCTCGCCGCTGCCGGCCACGGCCGGTGGCACGCATCCGTCCGTGCTGGTGCTCAATGGCGCCGACGACAAGAGCGTGAGCAAGGATGACATCGCCAGCTTCGAGCAGGAAATGAACGCGGCCAAGGTCGACTGGGAATTCACCAACTACAGCGGCGCAGTGCACTGCTTCGCCGAATCGGACGCCAACAGCCCGCCGGGCTGCGTGTACAACCCGCGTGCGGCCAAGCGCGCGTGGAAGGCGCTGGACGAGTTCTTCGACGAGCGGTTCGAGACGCGCTGAGACGTAATGAGACGTAATGAGACGTAATGAGACGCGGGGTATCGGCCAGCGCTCGGTGGGTAGTGCCGGCCGCTGGCCGGCAGCCCTGCGGAGCCGGCCAG
>NZ_JBEUMH010000027.1:0-5403 GCF_041080745.1 Stenotrophomonas sp. JAG2
GGGTAAAAACCCTGGCGATGACCTACTCTCGCATGGCTTAGGCCACACTACCATCGGCGCAGCTGCGTTTCACTTCCGAGTTCGGGATGGGATCGGGTGGTTCCACAGCGCTAATTTCACCAGGGAGACAGTTGGAGCGTCGCCATCCTAAAGAAACGGATTAAGGCGCCTGCCTCTCGTAAGTCTTGTGACGTAGCGTGCACTTGGGATCTATCGACATGTCATGTCGGCCAAGGCAACTTGAGGTTATATGGTCAAGCCACACGGATCATTAGTATCAGTTAGCTCAATACATTGCTGTACTTACACACCTGACCTATCAACCACATAGTCTATATGGTTCCTTCAGGGGGCTTGTGCCCCGGGAGATCTCATCTTGAGGCGCGCTTCCCGCTTAGATGCTTTCAGCGGTTATCGCTTCCGAACATAGCTACCCGGCAATGCCACTGGCGTGACAACCGGAACACCAGAGGTTCGTCCACTCCGGTCCTCTCGTACTAGGAGCAGCCCCTCTCAAATCTCCAACGCCCATGGCAGATAGGGACCGAACTGTCTCACGACGTTCTGAACCCAGCTCGCGTACCACTTTAAATGGCGAACAGCCATACCCTTGGGACCGACTACAGCCCCAGGATGTGATGAGCCGACATCGAGGTGCCAAACACCGCCGTCGATATGAACTCTTGGGCGGTATCAGCCTGTTATCCCCGGAGTACCTTTTATCCGTTGAGCGATGGCCCTTCCATACAGAACCACCGGATCACTAAGTCCTAGTTTCCTACCTGCTTGATCCGTCGATCTTGCAGTCAAGCACGCTTATGCCTTTGCACACAGTGCGCGATGTCCGACCGCGCTGAGCGTACCTTCGAGCTCCTCCGTTACTCTTTAGGAGGAGACCGCCCCAGTCAAACTACCCACCATACACGGTCCCCGATCCAGATTATGGACCTAGGTTAGAACGTCAAGCACGACAGGGTGGTATTTCAAGGATGGCTCCACTGCAGCTAGCGCCACAGTTTCATAGCCTCCCACCTATCCTACACAGACGAACTCAACGTTCAGTGTAAAGCTATAGTAAAGGTTCACGGGGTCTTTCCGTCTTGCCACGGGAACGCTGCATCTTCACAGCGATTTCAATTTCACTGAGTCTCGGGTGGAGACAGCGCCGCTGTCGTTACGCCATTCGTGCAGGTCGGAACTTACCCGACAAGGAATTTCGCTACCTTAGGACCGTTATAGTTACGGCCGCCGTTTACTGGGGCTTCGATCAAGAGCTTCGCCTTGCGGCTGACCCCATCAATTAACCTTCCAGCACCGGGCAGGCGTCACACCCTATACGTCCACTTTCGTGTTTGCAGAGTGCTGTGTTTTTGATAAACAGTCGCAGCGGCCTGGTTTCTGCGGCCCTCTTCAGCTATAGCTCGCATGAGCCACCAAAAAGGGCGCACCTTCTCCCGAAGTTACGGTGCCATGTTGCCTAGTTCCTTCACCCGAGTTCTCTCAAGCGCCTGAGAATTCTCATCCTACCCACCTGTGTCGGTTTACGGTACGGTCTGCGTAAGCTGAAGCTTAGGAGCTTTTCCTGGAAGCGTGGTATCAGTGACTTCGCCTTAAAGGCTCGTCTCGGTGCTCGGTCTTGAAGAATCCCGGATTTGCCAAAGATTCAAACCTACCTCCTTTCCCCCGGACAACCAACGCCGGGTACACCTAACCTTCTCCGTCCCTCCATCGCACTTACGCGAGGTGCAGGAATATTAACCTGCTTCCCATCGACTACGACTTTCGTCCTCGCCTTAGGGGCCGACTCACCCTGCGCCGATTAACGTTGCGCAAGGAAACCTTGGGCTTTCGGCGTGCGGGTTTTTCACCCGCATTATCGTTACTCATGTCAGCATTCGCACTTCCGATACCTCCAGCAGACTTCTCAATCCACCTTCAACGGCTTACGGAACGCTCCTCTACCGCGTACATATAAATATGCACACCCCAAGCTTCGGTTCACTGCTTAGCCCCGTTAAATCTTCCCCGCAGACCGACTCGACCAGTGAGCTATTACGCTTTCTTTAAAGGGTGGCTGCTTCTAAGCCAACCTCCTGGCTGTCTGTGCCTTTCCACATGGTTTTCCACTTAGCAGTGAATTTGGGACCTTAGCTGTGGGTCTGGGTTGTTTCCCTTTTCACGACGGACGTTAGCACCCGCCGTGTGTCTCCCATACAGTCCGTCTCGGTATTCGGAGTTTGCAATGGTTTGGTAAGTCGCGATGACCCCCTAGCCATAACAGTGCTCTACCCCCGAGAGGATACATATGAGGCGCTACCTAAATAGCTTTCGAGGAGAACCAGCTATCTCCGGGTTCGATTAGCTTTTCACTCCTAATCACAGCTCATCCCCGTCTTTTGCAACAGACGTGGGTTCGGGCCTCCAGTACCTGTTACGGCACCTTCACCCTGGCCATGACTAGATCACCCGGTTTCGGGTCTACTGCCCGCGACTATGCGCCCTTATCAGACTCGGTTTCCCTTCGCCTCCCCTATACGGTTAAGCTTGCCACGAACAGTAAGTCGCTGACCCATTATACAAAAGGTACGCAGTCACTCTTTCGAGCTCCTACTGCTTGTACGCACACGGTTTCAGGATCTATTTCACTCCCCTCTCCGGGGTTCTTTTCGCCTTTCCCTCACGGTACTGGTTCACTATCGGTCGGTCAGTAGTATTTAGCCTTGGAGGATGGTCCCCCCATGTTCAGACAGGGTTTCACGTGCCCCGCCCTACTCGTCTTCACTGGAGTGGCCCTTTTAAATACAGGGCTATCACCTTCTATGGCCAGCCGTTCCAGGCTGTTTTTCTAGAACCATTCCAGCTTAAGGGCTAGTCCCCGTTCGCTCGTCGCTACTCAGGGAATCTCGGTTGATTTCTTTTCCTCTGGTTACTTAGATATTTCAGTTCACCAGGTTCGCTTCCAGCAGCTATGTATTCACTGCAGGATACCCGCAAGCGGGTGGGTTTCCCCATTCGGACATTACCGGATCAAAGCTTGTTGCCAGCTCCCCGATACTTTTCGCAGGCTGCCACGTCCTTCATCGCCTCTGACCGCCAAGGCATCCACCGTGTGCGCTTATTCGCTTGACCATATAACCGCAAGTTGCCTTGGGTTACATATATGACCTGGGGGTACAAAGCCCAGATACGAAATATAACGACTCAATTAATAAGAAGACATTTAAGTCTTCCGCCTTAGCCTCACGACACGTCTAAGATAGAATCTCAAAACGCTCGCTACGTCACAAGTTTTAAAAGAACACGTACCAGCCACAATGCTGATCCGTAATAAATTCTTTGTATGCGCTAGTCATTCAGAGTGGTGGGTCTGGGTAGACTCGAACTACCGACCTCACCCTTATCAGGGGTGCGCTCTAACCACCTGAGCTACAGACCCAATGTCCGTTCAGCTCATTGCTACCGCGTCGATAAACTCGCGGCGTGTGGTGGAGCCTGTCGGGATCGAACCGACGACCCCCTGCTTGCAAAGCAGGTGCTCTCCCAGCTGAGCTAAGGCCCCATATACGGGACTATCCACGCCGGCCAGGCCGACGTGAAACTCTGAATGCAGGTTACTTGTGAAGACGCCCGACAGGACGATGCTGTCTGTTGCTCAAAAGGAGGTGATCCAGCCGCACCTTCCGATACGGCTACCTTGTTACGACTTCACCCCAGTCATCGGCCACACCGTGGCAAGCGCCCTCCCGAAGGTTAAGCTACCTGCTTCTGGTGCAACAAACTCCCATGGTGTGACGGGCGGTGTGTACAAGGCCCGGGAACGTATTCACCGCAGCAATGCTGATCTGCGATTACTAGCGATTCCGACTTCATGGAGTCGAGTTGCAGACTCCAATCCGGACTGAGATAGGGTTTCTGGGATTGGCTTGCCCTCGCGGGTTTGCAGCCCTCTGTCCCTACCATTGTAGTACGTGTGTAGCCCTGGTCGTAAGGGCCATGATGACTTGACGTCATCCCCACCTTCCTCCGGTTTGTCACCGGCGGTCTCCTTAGAGTTCCCACCATTACGTGCTGGCAACTAAGGACAAGGGTTGCGCTCGTTGCGGGACTTAACCCAACATCTCACGACACGAGCTGACGACAGCCATGCAGCACCTGTGTTCGAGTTCCCGAAGGCACCAATCCATCTCTGGAAAGTTCTCGACATGTCAAGACCAGGTAAGGTTCTTCGCGTTGCATCGAATTAAACCACATACTCCACCGCTTGTGCGGGCCCCCGTCAATTCCTTTGAGTTTCAGTCTTGCGACCGTACTCCCCAGGCGGCGAACTTAACGCGTTAGCTTCGATACTGCGTGCCAAATTGCACCCAACATCCAGTTCGCATCGTTTAGGGCGTGGACTACCAGGGTATCTAATCCTGTTTGCTCCCCACGCTTTCGTGCCTCAGTGTCAGTGTTGGTCCAGGTAGCTGCCTTCGCCATGGATGTTCCTCCCGATCTCTACGCATTTCACTGCTACACCGGGAATTCCACTACCCTCTACCACACTCTAGTCGCCCAGTATCCACTGCAATTCCCAGGTTGAGCCCAGGGCTTTCACAACAGACTTAAACAACCACCTACGCACGCTTTACGCCCAGTAATTCCGAGTAACGCTTGCACCCTTCGTATTACCGCGGCTGCTGGCACGAAGTTAGCCGGTGCTTATTCTTTGGGTACCGTCAGAACAACCGAGTATTAATCGACTGCTTTTCTTTCCCAACAAAAGGGCTTTACAACCCGAAGGCCTTCTTCACCCACGCGGTATGGCTGGATCAGGCTTGCGCCCATTGTCCAATATTCCCCACTGCTGCCTCCCGTAGGAGTCTGGACCGTGTCTCAGTTCCAGTGTGGCTGATCATCCTCTCAGACCAGCTACGGATCGTCGCCTTGGTGGGCCTTTACCCCGCCAACTAGCTAATCCGACATCGGCTCATCTATCCGCGCAAGGCCCGAAGGTCCCCTGCTTTCACCCGAAGGTCGTATGCGGTATTAGCGTAAGTTTCCCTACGTTATCCCCCACGAAAAGGTAGATTCCGATGTATTCCTCACCCGTCCGCCACTCGCCACCCATAAGAGCAAGCTCTTACTGTGCTGCCGTTCGACTTGCATGTGTTAGGCCTACCGCCAGCGTTCACTCTGAGCCAGGATCAAACTCTTCACTTAAAAACGCATAGTCCGAAGACTAAAAATTTAAAGCTGCAGATGCTTGACCGCTGGCAACGTTTCGCTTGCTTTAAAACAATTGATATGTTGCTTGATCAAACGTCTGCAAGATGGACAATCATCCTTCCTGCAGGCGCCTTCACAAGATACCTGCGCATACTGTCAAAGAACTTGGGAGTCGGCCTCAGCGCCTTCCTCCGT
>NZ_JBEUMH010000028.1:0-3662 GCF_041080745.1 Stenotrophomonas sp. JAG2
GGTGCCGACCGTTGGTCGGCACGCTTCCAATCAATGCGAGCGCTGCACCGCGTAGCGGGCCAGCCCGCGCAGGGCGGCGACCGCATCGTTGTCGGCCAGGCCGTCGAGCGCACGCTCGGCGGCGTCGGCGTATTCCTCGGCTCGGGCGCGGCTGTAATCCAGCCCGCCGGTGGCGTGGATGGCGGCCAGCACTTCCGGCATCGCCGTCGCATCGCCGTTCTGCACGATCTCGCGCAGGCGCTCGCGGGTGGTCGCATCCGAGTGCGCCATCGCGTGGATCAGCGGCAGCGTGGCCTTGCCCTCGGCGAGGTCGTCGCCCAGGTTCTTGCCCAGCTCATCGGCATTGGCCGAGTAGTCCAGCACGTCGTCGGCGATCTGGAAGGCGTAGCCCAGGTGCATGCCGTAGTCGTACAGCGCCTGCTGGGTGGCCTCATCGACGCCACTGGCCAAAGCGCCCAGACGGGTACCAGCGGCGAACAGCACCGCGGTCTTGCGCTCGATCACGCGCAGGTAGGCGGCCTCGTCGGTATCCGGGTTGTGGACGTGCAGCAGCTGCAGCACCTCACCCTCGGCGATCCGGTTGGTGGTGTCGGCGAGGATGCGCATGACCGGCATGCGGTCCAGCTCGACCATCAGCTGGAAGCTGCGCGAGTAAAGGAAATCGCCGACCAGTACGCTCGGGGCGTTGCCCCACAGCGCATTGGCGGTACTGCGGCCGCGCCGCAGGCTGGATTCATCCACCACGTCGTCGTGCAGCAGGGTCGAGGTGTGGATGAACTCGATGATCGCCGCCAGCTGGTGGTGTTCGGGTCCGGCCTGGCCGACCGCGTGGCCGGCCAGCATCACCAGCATCGGCCGCAGGCGCTTGCCACCGGCCGAGATGATGTGGTCGGCGATCTGGTTGATCAGCACGACATCCGAGGACAGTCGGCGACGAATCAGCGCATCGACGGCGTCCATGTCGGGCGCGGCGAGCGTCTGGATCTGGGGCAGGCCCAGCGCGGGGCGGGTGTCTTCGGTGATGGTCATGCGGTCTGACTTTCAGGCTTGGGCGGAATTATAGGCGGTGCCGTCGTATTCCGCCCGCGAAGACGCGCCGGGACGCTGGATCGACGGGGATGGCCGCGGGCGGACGGAGCGGAACCGTGCCGATCCGGGAGGCCGCCCCCCCCCGTCCCGCGCGCGACGGGTGCCCGGATCACGGGGGCAGTTGCGCCCGGAGGTGCCCCGTCCGGCGTGAATACGTATGCAAGCAACCCCACCACTGGAGGCACGCAGCTAAGCTTGTCGGGTTCGTTTCTGGCCCCCCTCGTGGGTGCCGTGGAAGCCCGAAGGGGGGCCCCAATGTCGCAGTCTTCATGGTGGCGCGGTGCCGTCATCTATCAGATCTACCCGCGCAGTTTCCTGGATGCCGACGGCGATGGCGTGGGCGACCTGCCCGGCATCATCGAGCGCCTGGACTATGTCGCCGCCCTCGGCGTTGACGCGATCTGGGTCTCGCCGTTCTTCAAATCGCCGATGGCGGACTTCGGCTACGACATCGCCGACCACCGCGACGTCGACCCCATGTTCGGCACGCTCGCCGACTTCGACCGGCTGCTGGCCGAGGCGCATGCGCGGGGCCTGAAGGTGATGATCGACCAGGTGTTCAGCCATACCTCGATCGACCACGCCTGGTTCCAGGAGAGCCGGCAGGACCGCACCAATCCCAAGGCGGACTGGTACGTGTGGGCCGATCCGCGCGAGGACGGCACCCCGCCCAACAACTGGATGTCGATCTTCGGGGGCGTGGCCTGGCAGTGGGAGCCGCGCCGCGAGCAGTATTTCCTGCACAACTTCCTGGCTGACCAGCCCGACCTGAACTTCCACAACCCGGCGGTGCAGCAGGCCACGCTGGATTACGTCCGGTTCTGGCTGGACCGTGGGGTGGATGGCTTCCGCTTGGACTCCATCAATTTCTGTTTCCACGACGCCCAGCTGCGCGACAATCCGGCCAAGCCGCTGGAGAAGCGCCTGGGCCGCGGCTTCAGCGCGGACAACCCGTACGCTTACCAGTACCACTACTACAACAATACGCAGCCGGAGAACATCGGCTTCATCGAGCGGCTGCGCGCGCTGCTGGATGAGTACCCGGGCGCCGTCAGCCTGGGCGAGATTTCCGCGGAAGACTCGCTGGCGACCACGGCCGAGTACACCGCGCCGGGCCGCCTGCACATGGGCTACAGCTTCGAGCTGCTGGTGAAGGATTTCAGCGCCGGTTACATCCGCGACACCGTGTCGCGGCTGGAAGCGACGATGACCGAAGGCTGGCCATGCTGGGCGATCTCCAACCACGACGTGGAGCGCGCGGTGACGCGCTGGGGCGGTCATCCGGCCCAACCGCGACTGGCCCGGATGCTGGTGGCGATGCTGTGCTCGCTGCGCGGTTCGATCTGCCTGTACCAGGGCGAGGAGCTGGGGCTGGGCGAAGCGGATGTGCCGTTCGAGGCGCTGCAGGATCCGTATGGCATCACCTTCTGGCCGAACTTCAAGGGCCGCGATGGCTGCCGCACGCCGATGCCGTGGCTCGATGCGCCGAAGGCGGGGTTCACGACCGGTGAGCCGTGGTTGCCGATTCCGGCGGAGCATCAGGCCGCATCGGTGGCGACGCAGGAACAGGATCCGCAGTCGGTGTTGACCGCGTTCCGTCAGTTCCTGGCGTGGCGGCGGACGATGCCGACGTTGTTGGTGGGAGATATTCGTTTTCTCGAGTCCGCCGAGCCGGTGTTGATGTTCGAGCGGGTGCACGGGGAGGAGACGTTGCTGTTGGCGTTCAATCTGTCGGCTGAGCGCGCTCGGGTGTCGCTGCCGGTGGGGGCGTGGCAGGCGATGCATGTGCCGGGTCCGGATGTGGGCGAGGTGGTGGATGGCGAGCTGGTGTTGCCGGCGCAGTCGATGTATTGCGCGCGACGCGGCTGATTCGATTTCCGGTGGTATTGAGAGGGCGGGGCCGAGTGCCTCGCCCTTTTTTTGTTTCGCGCTTGTGCGTTGGAGTGCGTCAATCGCAGCGGCAACGGCAACGGCAACGGCAACGACAACGACAACGACAACGACAACGACAACGGCAAGGGCGCTCAGGGCGACGCTTGTACTGGTTTGGGCGGGCACGGGTGGGTCGTCGGGACCCGCCGCAAGTACGTCCGTGTAGGCTTATGTCGCGCCATCCATGGCGCTCATGGTCCCGCCAACCCACCCGTGCCCGCCCTTTGACAATGTGCTGGTGCGCAAAGGAAAAGCAGGGCTTTCGTTGTGGCTCAGTCAACCTGTGCAGCCTTCGCGGACGAATATCGAAACCCTAGAGTTGTTGCGATTATCACAGCCGTTGATGCGGTTGGAGCGTGCGCAACGGTTCGAACATTCGGCGCGATGACAGTGATGGGTCTGATCGGAGCGGTCTGAACGGTCAAAGCGATCGGGATGCTCGAGGTAGTTGGCATGGTTGAATGGGTCGAGCTGCTCGAATTAGTCGAGATCCGCTAAGCGGCAGATGCACTGCTCGATGCTAGTTACGTTGGCTTTCCCTGCCTTTCCACGGCCACCAGCCAACTGTCGAGGGGCGGGGGTGTGGGGGTTGGCGGGACCGTTGTGCCGCATGGATGCGGCTCACGAGCCCCCATGGATGG
>NZ_JBEUMH010000029.1:0-1147 GCF_041080745.1 Stenotrophomonas sp. JAG2
GTGGCTCTTATCTCTTGCCGATCTGGCACTTTAGGTGCCGAGAGCCCGGCGTGGGCGACCGTGTGGCTCTAGGTCTTGCGACCGCTGGGTAGCTTGGGTCCCCACGCCGGTTTCTCCCTGATCCGCCCGAACAGTTGATCGAGTTGGCGCTCGGACTGATAAGACTGGGCAAGCGGGGGGAGCTCTCGACCCTGTCAGCCTAGCGGAGTTCTGCCATGTATGGGATCGGGATCGATGTAAGTCAGGCCACGCTGGATGTGGCCGTCCATGAACAGGCGTTTCGCCAATTCAGCAACGACAAGCGTGGTTTTGTACGGCTGATTCAATGGCTGAAACAATGGCCTATCACGCAGGTCGTTCTGGAAGCCAGCGGCGGGTACGAGCGTGCCGCACTGGAGGCTTTGCACGAGGCTGGGCTTCCGATGGTCCGCATCAATCCTGCTCGGGCCCGCCGCTTCGCCCAAGCCACGGGACGTGCTGCCAAAACCGATCGACTCGACGCAGCCGTGCTGGCGCAGATGGCCCAACTCCTGCCGCTCACCCGCTACGTGCCACCGGCGCCTTGGCAGCGGCGTTTGGCCGAATTTGCGCAGTGCCGTCGTCATCTGGTGCAGATGCGCGTCAGCGAGATGCAGCGCTTGCGGCAGCTGACCGATCCAGTCCTGATCACGATCAAGCAGCGCCATCTTGCCCAGCTGTCCGAAGATCTTAAACAGCTGGACAAGGCCATTGCCGAGCAGCTCGCCGCGCAGCCTGGCTGGAAGAACATCGGAACGCTCAAAGGCGCTGGGCCGATCCTGGTCAGCACCTTGGCCTGCGAACTGCCGGAGCTGGGAACACTGGGGAGCAAGGCCATTACTTCGCTGGTCGGCCTGGCCCCCATGAACCGCGAGAGCGGTACCTGGCAGGGCAAGCGCAGCATCACCGGTGGCCGGGCCGTAGTGCGCGAAGCGCTCTACATGGCGGCGCTAACGGCCATCCGTTACGAGCCCAGGCTACGTGACTTTTACGCGACCCTTAAAGCCAAAGGCAAGGCGAGCAAGGTGGCGCTGGTAGCGGTCATGCGCAAGATGCTGGTCATCCTCAACGCCCGCAAGCGGGACGCCGAGGCCGCGTTGGTCTGCACCTGATAAGACAGTTGCTACCC